>NZ_JBVFXW010000004.1:0-121623 GCF_055522395.1 Psychrobacter sp. TPE 89C | reverse complement strand
CTACTAGCCAACCTTCAGAAAATAGAAAAAGACATGGCGAGCATATTATTCTCAGCCTAACGTATATTGGCAAAAATAGTGACAGTAATAATGGAATAGAATTGGCTCGCCTTCTTGAGCAATGGCGAAGAAACAATGAAAAAAATGGTGTAACCTCAGCGCTTGTGGTTAATGACAATTACTTCATTCAAAATATCGAAGGTCCAAGACCTCTTATCAATGAAATATTAGTAAAATTGATCAATGAATATTCTCACCTAGGACCTCATCTCAGTATGGTTGAAGAAGTAGAAGTACGTAGATGGGATGGGTTTTTATTAAAATATTTAACATCAAGCGTAGAAGACGAAGAATATACCCTAAAAAGCTTTTCAGCAGGTGCTGACTTTAATCCTTATCTAATGAAAAGTACTCAGATTACAAGCTTTTTGAAAGCGATCTTTGCGGATACAGAATCCAATAAGTCTTAGATGGTTTCTCTATTCTGATTAGCGTAAAAAAGCCACCTATACATTACATTGTATAGGCGGCTTTTTTTGTTTTCGATATCTCATATTTATAGATTTTAAAATTAAATATTTTAATTCTACATATGTTGTGTATTATCATCTGAGGCATTTGCTATTTGAATAACTTAAACGGATTGTATTTATGAAAAAACTGTCTCTATTGCTAATAACGCTTTTAGGATCATCAATCGTATTAAATGGTTGCGCGACTACTGCTCTTTCAGATTATACTAAAAGTGACAACACGAAAGATCACAAAAAAAACATCTTATCTGAGAGTGTTATTGCAGTGGGATATCCTAATAAGCCAATACAGGGCTATGAGGACGCTATGATTTTGGCAGGTAAAAACTATAGCTTTTTAGTGCAACCTGTAGTCTCTGTTGACACCTCGTCAGATCTATTTAAGAGAATTTTCACACAAGTGGATTTAGGCTCATTATATATCGATACTAATCCCTCATATTCAAATCAAGATGTGCAGAAAAAGACACAGGCTGACTCTAATAAGTTAATTCTCGATGTAAAAAGCGATGAATCAAATCAGATCAAAAATGTACCAGCAGATATCGGCTTAATCTATGCTAAGCCAGTCAATGTGCTAAAGCTGAATGAGCAATCACAGTTAGAAAGTTTTGGTTTTGAGTGCAAAACGGCCGTTGTCGCTGAACAACCAAATTTAATTTGTCAGCGTGCAGTAAACATTAAATTGACGGTAGCTTCTGCAGTACAGAATATTAACGAAGTGAATTATAAGCTAAAGCAGCCTTTGAATATTCAGCTGAATTATAAGTGGAAAACCAGTAGCAATGCTAATAAGTTTGGCGTAGTACTTTTACCTGTTGCCATGGCAGTAGATATAGTGACGTTTCCTGTTCAACTGTTAGGTGCTGGCATTGCTGTTGGAGCGATAGCAGTAGCATATGGCCGATGTGATAGCAGTTGCTTTTAGTCAGTATTGAGATGGGATTGATATTGTGATTAACGATAAAGAACAAGCTCGCATTGATGCACAGAATAGTCACTTGTTCTAGATCTCATAAAAAGCCGTCTATACGTTTGTGTAGGCGGCTTTTTTAGTAGGAAGAGATCAATTTGATAAAAACTAAAGGTTTTAAATTTTTAACTTGAAAGCTATATCACTCTTTGGTATTTCCAAATAACTTATTGCTGTTAAAGCATGAGGAGTGACGCTCATAAAATTTATTGTAAAATTCTCACTATCCCAGTGGAAATCAATATTGTTTTCATTAACCGCGTTAATGTAATCTAATAGAAAACCTTGGTCCTCTTTTGCATATTTATCAATTTTATTTGTTAGCCATTCTGTTAAGCATTTGAACTCAATAAAATCTTCTAGTCGCAAGGTTCTTTCTGGGTTTAAAGCGAAATGTTTGTGACTTAAGTAATGATTTGGATGAGCTCCACCCGAATATTCACTTATGCCAGTTGATACTGATAAAACTTCTGGTGAATGTATAACTATCGAATTACTAATTTCAATGTAAGCATGTTCCATCTGAGGAGATGAGTTTAAACCATACTTTTTTTCATCATTTCGGAAAGTATCAATAAGATCATAAATCTCTCTTTCAATAAATGAGTTTATGTAGTTTGAATCAAAAAATGAGTTATCTCTACATATGTAATAGTCAATATGGCAGTCATAAGGTGTGCTGATTTTAAGATCAAAACCTTCTGCTTTTTTCACGCAGTCATCAAATAAAATATCAGACTTGTCAATTAAAGTTAGATACTTTTCCCTTTGAAAATTCAGTGAATCTAATAGGTTTTTTCTAAAATCTACTTGGCTAGTTTTCATGTACTGGTATTTAGATAGGCTTCTCGGAACATCACAGTCATCAATTAATATGGGCAGAATATAAATATCATCTGAAAGTTTCTCTTCAGAATATCTATCCATACGTTTGATTTCTCTCTGAATATAACCTCTTTTATTAGTCGCTACTTTCGATAGAAGAATAACAACAAAGTCTGACTCTCGAAGTGCTTGCTCAATTTCGTAATCCCATTGCATCCCTGCCTTTAATGCTTTGAAATCTAACCAAGGCTCATAATGATTAGATTTTAGGAGGCTATAGATAGATTCAGCATCATCTGTATCTTCGGAAGCGTGACTAATGAAAACTTTACGATACATTAAACATTCCTTAATTTGCATAAAATCATGAATTTTTAACCCAGCTCACCCAAACTTAAAAACTCTAATCAACTAACCTCAACACTCGTCACATTCTGAAAGCCTCTTGGCAACTGACCACCACGATTGCCACGAACACCCGTATAGTTAGCCAAGTCATTTGGTTTTAGCGTCACATGACGCTTGCCAGCGGTAATGACTAAACTGTCTTGCTGACTGAGTGGCGTGATAGTAAGCACCTCTTCGCCGTCTTTTAACTTGATAAGTTTATTACCTTTGCCGCGCGCCTGTTCAGGCAAATCATCAAGAGCAAATATCAGTAAATATCCCGCATTGGTCGTGACAGCGACGTGGTCAGGTGCCACACTTGTATTGCTATTCTCACCGTCAGCATTAGCGGTCGAATCTACTGGCGCATCGATACGCGCAACAGGGAGCAAGCGACTATCAGCCGCTAGATTAATAATGTTCTTACCTGCTTTTTGATTGCTATCTAGATTACCAACGGTATTGATAAAACCATAACCTGCGGAGCTGGCGAGTATGATGCGTTGATCGTCAGCACCCGTTAGTAGCTGCTCAAAGCTGGCACCTGCTGGTGGTTTTAACACACTAGTTAGTGGGTCGCCTTGACCACGAGCCGATGCGAGATTGTGCGCATCGATACTGTAGCTGCGTCCAGTGCTGTCGAGCACGTAGATTCTTTCATTAGATTTACCACGCACGTGCGCTTGATAGCTATCACCTGAACGATAACTCATACCAGCAGCATCGACATCATGACCTTTGGCAGCACGAATCCAGCCCGCTTTCGATAGGATAGCGGTGACAGGTTCACTCGGTACGAGATCAGACTCTTTTAATGCTTGTGCTTCTTCACGTTCTGCCAATGGTGATACGCGCTCATTGCCATGTTCTTTCATATCGGCAGTGAGTTCTTCAATCATCAGATTGGTTAGGCTGTCTGGATTGTCCAAATACTCTTGAATGATAGCGCGTTCGGCAGCCAGTTCATCTTGCTCACGGCGCAGCTCAATCTCTTCTAACTTTGCCAATTGACGTAGACGAATATCCAAGATAGCATTGGCTTGAATATCAGTCAGATCATAATCCTGCATCAATGTCGCTTTCGGATCTTCCTCTTCACGAATGATGCGAATGACTTCATCGATATTAAGATAAGCAATCAGCAAACCTGCGAGGATGTGTAAGCGCTTATCGATTTTATCAAGGCGATATTGCAAGCGGCGAGTGACCACAGAGCGGCGACAGACGAGCCATTCTTCCAATATTTCTTTCAGGTTTTTGACCTGCGGTTTACCGTTTAGGCCAATCATGTTCATATTGACGCGGTAATTACTTTCAAGTTCCGTACTGGCAAACAGGTGACTCATGACGCGAGCGACATCGACTCGAGTTGATTTTAGCTCAAGCACGATACGACAGGCATTTTCGTGATCTGACTCATCATGAATATCGGTAATCCAAGGCAGCTTTTTATCGGTCATGAGCTTGGCGATTTGCTCTTGGATTTTATTACCTGAGACTTGATAAGGAAGCGCATCGATAATAACGAGATTCTTTTCTTTGGGATCGACATGGAACGTCGCACGCATTTTATAGCTGCCACGACCAGTCTCGTACATCGCTTGCAAATCTTTTTTACTGGTAATAATTTCAGCAGGCGTTGGCAAATCTGGCGCTGGTATTGATTGCGTAAGCTGCTTGACCGACAGTTCAGGGTTTTTAAGCAATCGAATGGCTGCGCGTACCACTTCATTAAGGTTATGCGGTGGAATATCTGTTGCCATACCGACCGCAATACCAGTCGTGCCGTTTAATAGTATGTTAGGTAGGCGGGCAGGTAGGGTGGTTGGCTCTTGCATCGTACCGTCAAAGTTGTCTTGCCAATCGACTGTGCCTTGACCCAATTCTGCGAGCAACGTATTGGCATAAGCCGACATTTTGGCTTCGGTATAACGCATCGCCGCAAATGATTTTGGATCATCAGGGCTACCCCAGTTGCCTTGACCTGTGATGAGTGGATAGCGATAGCTGAACGGCTGTGCCATTAGCACCATCGCTTCATAACAAGCGCTGTCACCATGTGGATGGTATTTACCCAAGACGTCACCGACTGTACGTGCAGACTTTTTGGCCTTGGCAGTCGATTTTAGGCCTAGCTCGCTCATCGCATAGACGATGCGGCGCTGTACTGGTTTTAGACCATCAGCGATATTTGGCAGCGCCCGATCCATGATGACGTACATGGCATAGTTGAGATAGGCCTGCTCAGTGAACTCTGCGACTGAGCGAGTATCCATCGGTTCAGTGGGAATGATTGGGGCAATCGTATTATCAATAACATCAGACATAAAATAGGATTCACTTATCAGTTTTAATAGGTATAGATAATTGGTTCAAGCGTACAAATAGGATAGTGCTATCGTAAAGGAAATTGGCAGAATTAAAAAGGTATAAGTCAGAATAGACGACAGGTCGTGACGCGCTTCATTGGGTTTCTGTATAGCATTTTGGTTGATAGCTTTTACAAAACAGGTGAAGTATAGTTAATTCAACTTTTGATCACTGTGTTGTCTTTGAAAATTTTGCCATCTGTCTATTATACGGAGTAGTTACTATGTTATCTGCGTCATCTGTCTATCCATCAAGTGCGTTATCGCGTGCGTGCACTCATCATTTAACCAAGCACACACTGCTGTTGGGTATTATCGCCAGTGTTGGATTGAGTGCTTGTAGCTCACAGCAGACAGTATCTAAGCAGATAGCACCCAAGCCGATGGTAGAAACCTCAAGTAGTACTACGATGAAAAAACCACGCCGTGCAGTTGTGACATCAAATACGTCACTAGTCTCTGAGATGAGAGCTCCTGACCCTTTCCTAATACTGAGAAGCACAGCATCACCATCACCATCTTCAATATCACCACCTATGGTCAGACCTGAACCCATCAGCGCCGAACCAGAGGCAAATGATAATTATCAAAAGAACGATGCAAATCCTGTACATCGCACGACGGATATGGCGGTCTCTACTTTGTCTATCGATACCGATACGGGCAGCTATGCCAATGTGCGCCGCTATCTAAATGAAGGTCAGTTGCCACCCGTGGATGCAGTACGGGTAGAAGAGTTGATTAACTATTTTAATTATCAATTTGATGATGGCAAACGCCTTGGTAATGCGCCATTTGTGGTCGCAACTGAAGTGGTCGATTCGCCTTGGGATAGAGCAGATCAAGACAATAAGATTGTCAAAGTGGGTATCAAAGCCGTGGATAATAGCTGGTCCAATAAAAGTGCCAAGCAGTCCATGCCATCTGCCAATTTAGTATTTTTGGTAGATGTGTCAGGCTCGATGTCGTCGCGTGATAAGCTACCATTGGCGCAGTCATCGCTTAAACTATTGACGGAGCAAATGCGCGCTCAAGACAGCATCAGTATCGTTACTTATTCGGGCAGCACCAGTGTGGCATTGCCTGTGACCAGTGGTGATCAAAAAGCAAAAATACTCGCCGCGATTGATGGGTTAAATGCCTCAGGTTCCACCAACGGAGAAGACGCGTTGAAACTGGCTTATCGTCAAGCTGAGCAAGCGATGAAGAAAGACGGTATCAATCGTATCATGATGCTGACCGATGGTGATTTTAATGTCGGTATCAGTGATGTCGATGATATGCTGGATTTGGTCAAATCCAATCGTGAGCGTGGTATCTCACTATCTACCGTTGGCTTTGGGCGTGGCAATCTCAACGACCATATGATGGAACAAATGGCCGACAATGGTAATGGTAACTACAGTTATATCGATAGTCTGACTGAGGCCAAAAAAGTTTTTGGTGATGAGTTGGCCGCGACCTTTAATACTGTCGCCAAGGATGTAAAAGTACAAGTTGAATTCAACCCTGATGTCGTGAGTGAATGGCGTTTGATTGGCTATGAAAATCGCGTGCTTAACGAGCAAGACTTTAATAATGATAAAGTCGATGCAGGCGAGCTAGGCGCAGGTAAAGCGGTTATCGCACTATTTGAAGTCACGCCTAAAGGACAAAAAGGTCTATACAGTGATCGTCGTTATACTGACAGCAATGCCACTGTTAAGGTAAAGAGCAAACAGCAAGCCAATGAGCTTGGTTATCTAAAAATTCGCTATAAAGCGCCTACAGGCGATACGTCTAAACTGCTTAGTCAACCAATTAATAATGACAGTCACTCTCTGGACAAAGCCAACGCTGATACTCAGTTTGCAATGGCGGTGGCAGGTTTTGGTCAACGCTTAACTCAAAGTGATTACATTAATGAGTGGCAATATAATGATAGCACTAAGCTAGCGACAAGCAGTCTCGCCCGTCAGCTAAGCAGTGATAAGGACGGCACTCGCCGTAACTTTGTGACTTTAACAGAATTGGCTAGCGCCCTTGACAGTAGAAAGTAATGAACGGGTAACAAACCATAGGATTTCTACGGATGAATGTTCGCCAATAGAACGCTAAAAACCCATTGGTTTTCAAAGTTAAATATTTGATATAAAACATTTTATTTTCCGTCAAGCCTGTTTGCGAACTCAAGCACCAATCTTTTGTATTGAGTAGTTTGTACAAAGTGTGTATGTTAATAAACAAAGGGCTATTTACCGCTATATTGTTTGCTCAGCACTGTACGATTACGCCGTAACCTTGCTTGCCACCGTAATGGTCAGCAAAGGCTTGGCATTTCGTATGTTTATCACACTGTGATTAGTATACGCTGACGGTAATGTACTATTACTAGGAGAAAAAAGATTATGGAAAATCAAGTAAATTTTACCCGTCGTGATGATAAAGTTTGGCTAAAAACGTATGAAGAGCTTGGGCTGAATTACAATATTGAAATGCCAGCTGACGATACTTCACTCATTGATGTTTTTGAAAAAAGCTTTGCGGATAATAGTGACAAGACTGCCTATATTTGCATGGGTTCATCATTAAGTTTTAAAGAAGTGGATTTATACAGTCGCCAGATGGCGGCCTATCTACAGTCGTTAGGACTGGTCAAAGGTGACAAAGTTGCGGTCATGATGCCCAATATTTTGCAATTGCCAATTTCTGTCATTGCAGTACTGCGTGCAGGTTTCACCCTAGTCAACGTCAATCCGTTATATACCACCAGAGAGCTTGAGCATCAACTGACCGATTCAGACGCCAAAGTGTTAATCATGGTCGAAAATTTTGCCAAAACCTATCAAGACATCGGCCGTAGTCTAGTCGACAAGGTCGTGATTACAGGTATGGGCGATTTGATGGGTACGCTCAAAGGATTCATGGTCAACACGGTCGTTCGCCATGTGAAAAAAATGGTGCCTGCCTATAGTATTAGCAACAGCATCACCTTCAAAAGTGCGCTGAGTCATAGCGCTGCGAGTCAGTACAAACGCCCAAGCAATATCACGCTTGATGACATCGCCGTCCTACAATATACCGGTGGTACGACAGGTGTGGCCAAAGGCGCGATGCTAACGCACAAAAACTTAGTGGCAAACTTAATTCAATCCAATACCTTCTTGGGCACCGCTTTTGATGATTTCGATCAAAGAGGTGAGCAGCCTGTCATTATGACGGCATTGCCTATGTATCATATTTTCTCATTTACTGTGTGCGGTATGTTTGGTTTATATCGCGGTTGTGTGGTGCTATTAGTACCAAACCCACGCGATCTTGATAGCTTATTAAAAGCATATAAAGCCAATCCACCAGCATTCTTCCCAGCAGTCAACACGTTGTTCAACGCGCTTGCCAATAACGAAGAATTTATCGCGATGGATCATAGCAAGCTGCGTCAATCGATGGGCGGCGGCATGGCAGTACTGAGTCCAACCGCTGAAAAATGGCGTCAAGTAACGGGTAATATTATTATCCAAGGTTATGGATTGTCTGAAACAGCACCGGTTGCGACCTCTAACCCTAGCAATAGTAAAACATTCACAGGTACTATTGGTGTGCCGATGCCAGCGACTGATGTTGCCATCTTAGATGATGCTGGTAATGAAGTAGAGCTTGGTGAGCGCGGCGAGATTAGTGTTCGTGGCCCGCAGGTTATGAAAGGCTACTGGAATCGTGAGGATGCTACTGCCGAAGTGATGACCGCAGACGGATTCTTCCGTACGGGCGATATCGGTATCATGGCTGACAATGGCTATGTGACGATCGTTGATCGCAAAAAAGACATGATTTTGGTGTCTGGCTTCAACGTTTATCCTAACGAAGTTGAAGAAGTTATGGCGGGCCACCCTAAAATTCTAGAGTGCGGTGTCATTGGTATTAGTGACGAAAAGAGCGGCGAGACTCCTAAGATTTATGTCGTTCGCAACGATCCTAGCCTGACCGCTGAAGAAGTACTGGCTTATGGTAAAGAAAACCTAACTGGTTACAAACGTCCTCGTCATGTTGAGTTTATCGATGAATTGCCAAAATCTAACGTGGGTAAAATCCTACGTAAAGATTTGCGATTGCTTGAAGAAAAGAACCATGGCTAATTGATTGATACTCAATACTCGAAAACTAGTTATGAGTGCTTACAAAGACTCAATGCTCACACAGACTTAGTGTTCATAACTAATCGTAATACAGAGTAGGGTCACCACTAAAAATGATAAGATTGCGTATATGCTATCTTGTCATTTTTTTACGTCTATTTTGTCTTTAAGATGTCGCTAGGGTGAGTCTTCATTGCAAAAGCAGTAATCAAATAATAGATATTAAAGTTAAAATAAAACAATGACGCCGACAATATCGAGATATTCATCAGTTATGCGATACGGTTTGGCGAAACCTAGCTATCATTAGCCTAGTCATCGTTAGACTGGATAGATAGTCATCGATTGAGTTGAGGGCAGGACTGAGTATAGATAGAGAATTTTTGGCAAAACTGCTATAGTGCTCATCAGCGTATAGTTATATTTAACGACAACAGGATATGATTTTCGCTCTATATTTCTTGTAAAATCAACCTTGTAGACTTCATTGTTGATTTAATTCTATTTAGCTATTACAACACTTATGATGGATCTAACACTGCGCTTTGATTTACAAATCTTGTGAATAACGAATGCTATTACCTTATCCTCGTTTCTTATTCACAAGTTTTGCTGTCATTGATCAACCACAAAAATAATGGTGTTTCCATTAGATTATTCTACGTTTTTAACGGCAACATTTAGGAAAAGTTATGACCGACAGTACCAATAAAAAGACCACAAACGATAATGCTGCGACTAATAATAACGACAGCGCATTTCCTACTATGCCGATGATACCGAGTGATAGTCCATGGTTAGGTACTTATGAGCGCTATGGTATTGCGGCTACTATCGACATGCCGGATGATAGTACTTCTTTACTGGAGGTGTTCGAGCGTAATTTTAGCCGTTACGGCCAAAAGCCTGCTTATATCTGTATGGGTGCATCGATTACCTTTAAGCAATTGGATTTGTTTAGTCGTCAGATTGCCAGCTACTTACAGTCGTTAGGATTGGTTAAGGGTGATAAAGTTGGGGTGATGATGCCTAACCTCCTGCAGTATCCAGTGGTTGCATTGGGTATCATCCGTGCAGGTATGGTGCTGGTCAACGTCAACCCTTTATACACGAGCCGTGAGTTATCACATCAGCTGCATGATAGTGGTACGAAAGCTTTGTTCATCGTAGAGAATTTTGCAAAAACGTATCAAGAAGCGGAAGATAAAGGTCAAGTCGAGCACGTCATCGTTTGTAAGATTGGCGATATGTTAGGCACGATCAAAGGAGCAGTGGTCAACCTCGTTGCACGCCATATCAAAAAAATGATTCCTGCTTATAGCTTGCCAGAGAGTGTGAGCTTCAAGCATGCCTTGAATGCTGTTTCTGCTAGCAAATACAAACGTCCTGATTTGAATTTAGGAGACGTGGCATTGCTGCAATATACGGGCGGTACTACAGGTGTGGCTAAAGGAGCAATGCTATCGCATGGTAACTTAGTGGCTAACATGCTACAGATCAGTGCGTTGATGAACAGTGCATTTGACGATGACGCTGAGGCCGACGAGGTTATCTTGACGGCGTTACCGCTCTATCATGTGTTCTCATTTATGGTTTGCGGTATGTATGGCATGTACCAAGGCTATGCGGGTTTGCTTATCCCGAACCCACGTGATCTCGATGGTCTGATTAAAGAGATGGGCAAATATAAACCATCATTTATCCCTGCGGTGAATACGTTATTCAACGGCTTGGTGCACAAAGACAGCTTTGCGGATTTAGATTTTTCTAATCTAAAAGCCTCTATCGGCGGTGGTATGTCGGTACTACCAAGCGTGGCAAAAGAATGGCACAAAATCACAGGTTTGCCTATCGTAGAAGGTTATGGTCTGTCTGAAACCTCGCCAGTGGTTGCTTTTAACCCAATGACCATTGCTGAATTCACAGGCAAGATTGGTATTCCTGCTTCTAGCACAGATGTGATACTGATTGATGATGACGAAAAAGAAGTTGCTCTGGGTGACCGTGGCGAGATTTGTGTCAAAGGTCCGCAGGTGATGATTGGGTATCAAAACCGTCCAGACGAAACAAAGGAAACCTTTACTACCAATGGTTATCTCAAGACCGGTGATATCGGTATTATGGATGAGAAAGGCTTTATTAAAATTGTTGATCGCAAGAAAGATATGATTTTGGTTTCTGGCTTTAATGTCTATCCGAATGAAATCGAAGAGGCTATGAGCGAGCATCCAGCAGTGGTGGAGTGCGGTGCGATTGGTGTTCCTAACGAAAACCGCGGTGAAGAGCCAAAGTTATTTGTGGTCAAGAAGGGCGAAGTGACAGAGCAAGAGTTACTCGATTTTGGCAAAAAGCAACTGACTGGCTACAAGCGTCCGCGTAGCATCCAGTTCGTTGATGAATTACCAAAATCAAACGTGGGCAAAATCCTGCGTAAAGAATTGCGTAAGATAGAAGGTTTAGAATAAATTTAACACCAAACTTTACTGAAGCAGCGGCGTAATAGCGTGAGTGAATCTTGCTATTGCGCCGCTGTCACGTTAGGATATCTCCATATTTGCGTCTACTCAAGCCCACAGTCGCTATTTGTATTCGAGTTATATTCCTGTATGTCAGTTTTTATGAATTGATATGCGATTAATAAATATACGATAATAAATACTGCTCTGCCATGTAGCGACAACCTCTTATTTTAAGACCATTTTTATCACCCTGATTTTCAAACATTGTACTAGGAATTTTTATGCGTAATGACAATCGTGAGCTTGACCAACTTCGCTCTATCAGCTTTGAGCGCCATTATACTAAGCATGCCGAAGGGTCAGTGTTAGTGAGCTTTGGCGATACCAAAGTACTATGTACTGCTAGTGTCGAATCTGGCGTACCACGCTGGTTGAAAGGCAAAGGTAAAGGCTGGATTACCGCTGAATATGGTATGTTGCCACGTGCGACCAATACCCGTAATCAACGTGAAGCGGCACGCGGCAAGCAATCAGGTCGTACCCAAGAGATTCAGCGTTTAATCGGTCGTAGCCTACGTGCGATGATTGACTTGAGCAAGTTGGGTGAAAATACCATTTATCTTGACTGTGATGTACTGCAAGCTGATGGTGGTACTCGTACCGCTAGCGTAACTGGTGCAGCAATTGCCCTTATTGACGCATTAGAGACCGTTCAAAAAGCTAAAAAGCTAAAAGCAGATCCATTGATTGGCTTAGTTGCTGCTGTGTCTGTCGGTATGAAAGATGGTGAAGCGTATCTAGATTTGAATTATCAAGAAGACTCTAGCTGCGATACCGATTTGAACGTCGTTATGACTCAAAAAGGCGAGTTTATCGAGCTGCAAGGTACTGCGGAAGAGAAACCATTCACTCGCGCTCAAGCTGATGACATGCTGATTCTTGCCGAAAAAGGTATTGCCGAATTGATTAAAATGCAGCAAACCGCTTTAGGCTGGTAGTCTGCTTTTGATCTATTATAAACGGTGCTAATTTTTTAACACTACGACGAGCTCTGACAGATAGTTGGCTTTTAATAGCCCGCTATCTGTTGCCAACTAGATATCTCGCAACAGGTAATGATGCATGCTTAAGCTGACCGACGATGGCGCCAAAATCACCTTACAAGGTCAGTCTCAAACGACTGATAACGGTATGTTTTGGTTTGGCTCTGCCTTATTGGTCGGGGCAGTTGCGGTCGCCTTTGCAATGAGTGTGCTACCTGAGCGCTTGGCTATCGGTGCGTTAGCGTTGCTAATTATTGGCAGTTTTATTTTTAATCGACAACGCCAAAAACATAAAAAAGCCATGGTTGGCGCTATCAGTAGCGGCACACTGTGGGTACGTGCTGGTGAGATGGTGCATGACAATCAAGGTAAGCGCGAGCATATCCATTTGATCGATAGTGACAAGATAACACTGATTGGCGAGCAGTTACAGATTGTCGATAGCAGTGATACACGTAAGTACAATATCAGTGGTTTTGATAGTGTCCAAGAAGCGACTGCTGCCAAAGCCATTTTGCAAGGCCAAGCGCTATCTAAGCGTCATGTTAATATCAAGATGAGTGATAATTAAAAATTATCTCCTCTTACTTGTCCAAATTAGACTTTTCTAACAGCATATAGATTACCTTCCTAGCCTTTAGTGCTATCTTGATTTATCCCTTCTAAATTAGCGTTGTAACGCTACCATCAATCTATAATTTCATACCTTCTGTCATCTATTCAAAACGAATAGTGCTTGCAGACTCACTTCTAAATAGTTTATAAGTAGGGTTGGAAATTCATCCACTACTATTTTTATGCTGTCATTTATATTTTATTGACAAGGAGTCAGTCATGTCGCGTTTGCCTATGTCGTCGTCGGTTACAGCGTCGTGCAGTCTTTTATTATTGACCTTTGGTTTGGTTGGCCCAGCTCATGCAGATAGTATGAGCACACTAATCGCTCAAAAATCTACTCAATCAACGAGCAATACTTCCTATCGTTATCCAGACGTATCTCGTCAAGCGCCCACAGTGCTCCCTGCATTTTTATCCGGTGATTATGACAATATCGATAGTGAATATTTACCGCTATTGAGTAGTGCGGAGACCCAAAGTAGTCTGGCCGCACGTGAGGTTGTCAGTACTGCACGCAAGATGGCCCTAAACGAGCGCACTATCATTCAAGGGGGCTGTTGGGACTATCTGAATGCGGTGTTCAAACGAGCAGGAGTGACGCGCGATACCATTCACAAAGGCACTTATGGTCAAGGCCCTTATGCCAATAGTGACGAAATTGAAGTGGGAGATTGGCTCTATTATATCAATCATGGTTATAATGGTGTCGAGCACAGTGGACTGTTTGTGGGCTGGGTCGATGAGCGTGCCAAGCAAGCGCTAATATTAAGCTATGCGGGAGAAAACCGCCGTGAGCCAGCTCGTTACCGTGTTTATGATTTGAGCAATGTCTATCAAATCATGCGCCCTAGCGTTTAGTATTTAACGTTTGATACCAACTTCAGAAATAGGGTCAGCGGTTTCAGAGTTGTTCAAGCTACTAGAGATAATAGGTCAAAAAAAGCGTCCGTCACTGATAAAGTGGCGTACGCTTTTGGTTTGTGGGTATCAATTATTCTGCTAGTGTTGGCGCTAATTTTAGAAAGGTTTTACCACGACTAAAATGACGATAAATATCAACGCAAACACTGGTATTTCATTAAACCAGCGCCAAAACTTATGTGTTTTATAGTGTGGGTTATCAATCAGTTTTTTGCGATACAAGCCACAAGCACCATGATAGCCAGATAGTAATACCACTAGTAAGAGCTTAACGTGTAGCCAACCTTGAGTTTTATACACATCCCAGCCTAGCCCTAACATCCATAGGCCAAAGACCCATGTCGCTATCATCGATGGCGTCATAATGCCTCGATACAGCTTACGCTCCATAATGGTAAAGCGCTCTTGGCTGATGGTATCATCACTCATCGCATGATAAACAAATAGACGCGGCAAGTAGAAAATTGCCGCAAACCAGCAAACCATAGAAATAATATGTGCCGCTTTAATCCAGTTAAAATAATCTGCCATTACTTAATCTCTTGTTATCAGCCATTTGGAATGAGGACATGCCCTAGGCTTATTTTCATATGCTTGCTATAAGGGCTAATTGATGACTCAGCCCAAACGCAAGTGCAATGCAGATTATTGATGAACACTAACTGCACACCGTCAAACTAGTCAGCCAATACGACTTGTGTTTGATGACCGTTCATCGCGTCCATTACAGGCAATACTTTAGGTGCTCTTGGCGCAGCAAACTGCTTTGTTAGGCCAAGTTCACGCATGAGTCTGTCATCGCCTGATTGACTGGCGTTCCCAGTCGTCAGCAGTTTATCACCATAAAAGAATGAGTTCGCACCCGCCATAAAGGCCAAGGCTTGTTCAGAGTCAGAGAGGCTTTCGCGGCCAGCAGATAGACGCACATAGCTGGTCGGGCAGCAAATACGCGCCACGGCAATGGTACGAATCCACTCAAGTACAGACAGCTGACCTTCGGCCAATACTTTGTCACCGATAGGAGTCCCTGCAATAGGCACGAGCAAGTTGACTGGGATTGACTCTGGCGCTTTTGGCATTTTTAGCAGTTCGTGTACCCAATCGATACGGTCATCACGGCTCTCGCCCATGCCAACGATATTACCGCTACAGACATTGATGCCTGAGTTACGCACATTGTCTATCGTATTTAATCGCTCGTCATAGCTGCGCGTGCTGACGACTTGTTCATAATAGCTGCGTGAGGTATCTAGATTATGATTATAGTAGTCTAATCCGGCATCCGCCAACTGCGTTGCTTGATTGGTATCTAACATACCAAGCGTCATACAGGTCTCAAGCCCCAATGCCTTGACTTCTTTAACTAGCTCAACCACGTAAGGCATGTCTTTTGCACTTGGATGTTTCCATGCCGCACCCATGCAGAAGCGTGACGAGCCACTGTTTTTGGCACGTTTAGCAGCGGCAATGACTTTGTCCACTTCTATGCGTTTTTCTGCTTGTAGTTTGGTGGTATCGCGATGATGACCTGATTGTGAGCAGTAGCCGCAATCTTCAGGGCAGTTACCTGTTTTGATAGATAACAAGGTACTGATTTGTACTTCATTAGCAGTAAAGTTCGCCCGATGTATCGTTTGTGCTTGTAACAACAAATCCATCAACGGCAAATCAAACAGTGCGGCGATTTCTTCGCGGCTATGCTTATGTGGCGCTGGTTGGTTGGCATCGGTGGCTAAACTGGCCAAAAAATCATCGCTGCTATTTTGATGATTGAGTGTCTCAGTGTGGCTATCGGCATTGGGTTCTGAGATGTTAAGTAATCCTGCCATGAGATAAATCCTTTTATAACGGTATTGGGTATATCTAAATGTTTTTGTGTTTTTAAAATAATAAAAAAGGCTGCGATATAGTATACCGTAACCTTTTTAGAAAATCAGAGTGCTGCTAAATAGTATTTATATTGAATACAATAAAGTAGGTCAATAGTAACTATTTGCTGATCAGTTTGCTATTTAACGTTCTAATTATTTTTATCTGGTTATTTACCCAGTTTGTGCTTGGCAACACCAATCCAATGGTTTGCAAAGTTTTGTGCTTTGTAAGCATAAGGCTTGGCTTTGTCCAGATAGGGTTTACACTCTTCTGGCACCGCTGGAATGATATGCTTGGCAAGCTTATTAAACCACATCATGAGGCTGTAGTCGCCCTCGATGCTGAGGTTGCCTTCTTGAACCGCTGTCATAAATGCTGGAAGATTACCTTTGGTCAATAGCTTAACACCAGTCATAGAGTCTTTAAAGTTGATAGTCAGGTCTGCTGTTTTTGCATGACCACTATACTGGTTGAATCTCCCATTATCAAAGACAAAATAACGAGCGATATCCGCTTCGGTGCTGGCAAGCTCAATCGTGACATTACGATCAGCGAATAGCTTTTGGACAGCTTCATCGTCGCTATCAGCTAACATAGATAAACGGTAACCGATCACAGCCAATAATACGTCTAAAGGATCAGACTTAATATCTAGAACAGGAATAGTAAACATAATCGAACTCCTAAAAATGAGACGCAAAATAATGCGTACTTTATAACAATTTTTGCGACAAATATATAATTACATTATAAACGATGGATAGGTTGTTATTCTTTAGGAGTTACGTAGAGAGCGTTAAGTATCTTGTAACATTCGATGACGTCAGCATAGTTGCTACAGGATTGATTGCATTAGTGAAAGCGCGGTTGGTAGTCATCATCGTAGACAGGCGTATGTTCGATATAGCGTGCTGCCTCTAACTCACGTTGTAGCTGAACCGATTGACTGACATCCTCATAACGTAACGCCCGATACAAGACCCAAGCCGCTAAAGGTAACCAGCTGATACCCATGGCGATGATATAGCTGTGCCAGTCTGATAACTCTGACAGTATCAGTCGACTTGATAGTATGCTGTGAATGACTTCAACGCTTAGCCAATACGCCATACCACCGAACAAATACAGTAGTAACCAACGCTGAGACGAGAAGGCGAGCGCCGCTATTATCAC
The DNA here is from genome assembly GCF_055522395.1 of Psychrobacter sp. TPE 89C. Lineage (NCBI taxonomy): Bacteria > Pseudomonadati > Pseudomonadota > Gammaproteobacteria > Moraxellales > Moraxellaceae > Psychrobacter > Psychrobacter sp. TPE 89C. The sequence goes on along the minus strand of NZ_JBVFXW010000004.1, from coordinate 104,335 downwards.
TGCCAATAAGCCGTAACCAAGTAGAGCCGCATTGCTCCATGCCGCTATGTCGATAAAAGAAAATATAGTTAGTAACATCATTCATCTCGCTATTCATAAGGTGAATTCCAATAAGACCATTATGAAAGTTTGCGAGGCAAAGCTAAAGAGGGTAAAGGCTAGTTTGCGACAACCGATGACGTTTGGTTTTTTAGCATATTTTGATGGTTTTCTATTGCAGATTTGGAGCGTAAGCGCCGTAAGGGTCGGCGCTTATTTTTAGAGAGGAATAAGAGGTTTGCTAATCAATAGTGATTAAACGTTGTTATCAATGATGGTTATTGCGCTTGCCCCACCACGATAATAATGACACTAACACAGCACCTAATAACATCAGCCCCAGTGTGCTGAACCAGTGTGGACCAGTAGGGTAGTGCCATGGTATGACGTTGTGTATTGCTTCATTATCTAGGGTGTTCAAAACACCTACCTTCCATGGCCATATCTTCATCAAAGAGCCAGCGATAAAGCCAGTCAGCAAAGCTAAGGTAGCTTGATAGTAGCGAGCCAACAGCCATTTTAATGCGTGAGTGAACAGTAAAAGTCCAGTGACCATACCCGCTATGAGTGTAAAAATAACCGTGAAATTAAGGGTATGAACAGCTTCTAATACGGTGTCATAAGCGCCTAATAGTAATAGGATAAATGAGCCTGATATACCTGGCAATATCATGGCGCAAATTGCAATTGCCCCTGCAAAAAACAAATAAGGTAAGCTTGGCGTGCCAGTGAGCAGTGGCAAACTACTGATGACGACTGCGCTGACGAGACCGATGGCAAATAAGGCAATGCGTCCTATGTTCCAACGCTTGATTTCAGTCAATAATATACATATGGTTGCAATGACCAATCCAAAAAAGAATGACCAGATCGATAGTGGTTGATTGTCTAGCAAGTACTTAATCATGCCAGCCAACGTGGCGAAACTGGTGGCGATACCTAATAACAGGAATAATAAAAATGTCGCATCGACCTGTCGCCACACCGCAAGCAAACCTTTGATACCACCTTCCTTTTGGAATATCTGCCAGAGCTTGGGTCCAATACTGCCAAGTGCATTAATCAATCGCTCATAAATACCAGCAATCAGCGCAATAGTACCGCCAGAGACGCCAGGTACGATATCGGCTGCACCCATGGCCATTCCTTTGATATAGACGCCTAGTAGCTGTTTTGGGTTGTCAGTATTAGTAACACTGCCATCTAATGGTTGCGGTGCTGACGACTCGCTTGGTTTGGATGATTGGGGTGCCGTCATGGACAGTCCTTGATTGATTTAAAATGAGCGTTGAAAGTGAGTGACAATAGTTAGACTAAAGTGTAGTTAAACTAAAGTGTAGTTAAACTAAAGTGTAGTTAGACCAAAGTAATGTTCAGGCAGTAATATTCAAATGGTTTTATTAAAATAGCACTATGACCAGTGGTAACAAAATATAAAAGCTAGAAGTATAAAAGCCAGATCAATGACAAAGACATTAACCTAGCTTTTTACAGTGTTTCTAGTTTTTAGACATTATTCGGTAGGGGCAAGTGCTGGATAACCAAGGGCATAAAGCGTGCCTTCAAGACCAGTCACGTTAACCGCCGCATCAGCCCGTGCTTGGACGATAGGTTTTGCGTGATAGGCAACCCCTAGATCGGCGATGGCCATCATCGGCAAATCATTAGCACCGTCACCAATACAGACCACTTGTGACATATCGATGCCTAAGCGCTCTGCCGTGTGTTCGACGATGGCGGCTTTTTTGGCACCATTGACGATAGGTAATTGCACGTGGCCCGTCACCATGCCTTCGTCAATATCTAAAAAGTTGGCATGAACTTCGTCAATACCTAACTGCTCTGCGATATAGCGGGCAAAATAGGTGAATCCACCTGATACCAATACGGTGTGATAACCCAATGCTTTGAGTGCACTGATCGTGGTGCGTGCGCCTACTGATAAAGTTAAGCGGCTACAAATATCATCCAATACGTCAATTGGAATGTCTTTTAATAGTGCCACACGTTTGGCAAAAGATTCGTCAAAATCGATCTCACCGCGCATCGCCGATTCAGTGATGGCGGCAACTTCTTCACCGATACCTGCCGTTTTGGCCAGCTCAACGATGACTTCTTGCTCGATTAAGGTGGAGTCCATATCAAAGCAGGCAAGCTTGTGGGTACGTAGCATATGACCAACAGATAAGATATGGCAATCAACGACATTCAAATTATCCGTACTATCAGCACTGCTCGTACTCTTATACGCTTCAGCCAAATCATGACGCAAGCGTCTGGTCAGCTGCTCATCAATGATGTGAGCGGCAGCGGTTTTTTTGGCGGGGTGCATGAGCGTATCGGTGACTGGTACCAGTAGATAGCGGAATACTTGTGTCTGTGTAAAAGGAAGGCGCTGTGCATTTCCGTCTGTTGGTTCTGTATCAGAGACAGTGATATTCACAAAACTTGCATCGGTATCTTCAGCGACAGTGACCAGATGCCAGTTCGGCTGCTCATCGACCCAAGACTGCACATATTGATGGATATCAAGGGTTGATACTTTGGTCGGTAGCACCACAATTAGTGCAAAAACAGGTAGGGACTGTAGCGCGTCAAAATCCTGTAGATCAGTACCATCAGGTAGGAGCGAGGCAATAGAGTCAACGGCTTGTTGCCATGCTTTGCTGTCTTTTGGTAACGAATAAGATGTATTGTTTGGCATGGCTTAATTGTCCCTTGTATGCTCGTATAAGATTGGGAATAATAGCAGCTTTCCTCGGCAGCGCCTATAGATGACATGCAAAGTATCACGGTTAACTAAAAAGGGCTGTACCAGACAGAAAAGCGTTTGAAATTGAATGTTATTATTATGACAAATTTATAAAGCTGCTAACGCTATAAGGTTTATTATGGTGATATAGTAGATAGGATAAGCGAGTTGTATTTATGATAATGTGTTTAGTCATAACAAGTCTCATGTGCGGTCGTTTATCCTATAGTTCTTCCACTATAAAAGTATGACAGCGTTAACCTCGCTTGAAGTATCACATATACATCTACACTTGGTTGCCTTGTACTACTTTTGAATTGAATCGACTATAAGTGATGGTTTACCCAGATATACGTTATAAAGACACGCGTTACAAAAAGATGCCTGCATTACCGTTTTTTAAAATAGCCAAAAAATGAGCAATAGCCTTGTTTTTTAATTTCTTTTATCCAAAAAAGTTTAACATATCATGACGTATTTAGCGCCGCGGCAAGGGTTGTTTGCCATTATTCTTCTGGTTAGTTTTTGTTTGCAGACTCTATTGTTGGTTATTAGCACCGATCAACAGTTGAGCAACAGTCGTGCGTTAAAAGGCGAGCAGATGGTTGCTCAGCTGATTGATGAGGCAAGATTGTCTTTAGAGAATAAAGACCGTGTCAGTCTAAGCGTGATTGCTAATCGCTATACCAGCGAGCAAGACGTGACGAAGATCTTGATCACAGACAATAACGACGATATCTTGGTGCCAGTCGGCAATGCGCCTATGCAGCAAGGTGATACGATTCGTCAAATTGCTACCAACGGCGATGCTGTGATTGGTAGTGTGGCACTGACATTAAAGGATATTAGCAAAGGTGAAATTATCGCCATGCAATGGCCATTTGTCATCGGTACTATGCTACTGCACTTATTGCTTTGGTTAATTTACGGCTATCTTGCCCGTCCTACCAAAGAGCAAATCAATGCCCTCAGTCGTGATATCCAAGATTTGCACCGTGAGCAGTATATGCAAATTGATCAGCGTAGCCGTAACCACGAGCGCCGCTCAGCTGACCGTCAAACAAACGATCTCCAAGAAAATGACTATCAAACAATGAGCAGCTTGGATGAAGACGGCGCAGAGCATAAACCAGCTGACCTTCGTAAGTTTGATGTAAATAGTGAAGTAAACCAGTATTTAAGAACACAACAAAATCAAAGTGCGGCGAGCGATACCGCTCATTCTAGTACGGCTATTGATGGTGCGGCAGATGACCAAGTAGAAAATCTAGCAGCGAAAAGCATGCAAGATGAAATGAGCGGCAGTAGTACTCAGAGATCTAGCAGCGCCTCGCGATTGTCTGCCACACGAGCATTTGACAGCGTGAAAGTACAGATTGTATTCCATGACGAGTTCAATATGCTTGAGCGTCTTGCACCTGCCCAGCGCTTGCCTTATTTGGCATTATGCACTCAGCTATTGAACCAAGCAGCGACTGAGCTACTCAAGCAGCCATTGTTGCTAGGTGTCAGCATGATAAATGAGCCTAAGTTCGATGACAGCGGTGCGAGTGTGCTATTAAAAGCTGATAACAGCCATGCCAAAGTGGCGTTAGCAGGCGTGATGCTTGGTAAGCTATATTTAATGCTTAACAAGATTATCCATGACAAGCATATCGAGCTGTCGCGCTTTGCATTACCTGCCAAAGCGGGCGTCAGTGATGATGCACAAAGTGATGCGATGACGCAATTACTGCACAGTGTTGGCAAAAAAGAGCAGATGCTGATCTTGCTACCGAATGCTGGACTCAAGCAAATCAGCCATCATGTACAAGTACAGAGTATCATGCGCCCAACCACCGTTTATGAGCGTGAATGTGCCGTATTCGATGGTGGGAATGATTCAATGATTCAACGTTTGGCTGATGTCCGAAATTCGGTACTGATGATTGAAAATGAAGACGAATCACATATTTAATAGTATCTGTGTAATGATGTTTCATTAACGACAATTGTTTTTGTTTTTATGTACACAATTGTCTGTTATATTGCCTACATCATTATCTTGGTATTATAGGTGAAATAGGCCATAGTGATAAAAAGCATTGACAACGTTCAGTAGAGACTTTATAAGGCATATATATATTAATGTATTCTTAATACCTTTGCCAAAAATGATAGGAGTTTGTCATGAGTGACGCTGATATTGACAACGATTTTGATGATGATTTCATCGATGATGATGATGCAAAGATGGTGGAAGAGGCTGAGACGAGTGTACGTACGCGCTTAAGCAGTCTTGAAAAACGTCGTCTAATCGATAATTTGTTAGAAGAAAAACGGTTGGCTAAAGAGCTAAAAGACGATTTAGATGACATCGATAACTTCGATGAAGATGGCGATGACTGGGATGATGACGACTTTTAAATTTTAGAATAAAGGTCTCACACAATATAATAAAGTTAAGTCATTTAAGCCGACTAAAGCCACGTAATAATGGCTCATCACCTAATGGTATTAGATTGATGATATCTTATTTATTACTTTTCTATGGTTGCCAGCAGCCCATTCTATGCAGTAATTCTGACTTTATAATGGTTGTTTGAATGTTTATTCGAATGACCTTTATCCTCAAATTATCACTGATTTTGCACGTAACTGAACGTTTATTGCGCATTTATTAAGACTGTCGCAATCCACCTTTCAAGGACAATTAGACCATGAGTAACCAATTAAGTTTTGATGAATTACTAGACTATATGGACAATCAAGAGAGCCAGTTTGTGCTCGATAGTGTCGCTGCGCATGGTTTTTTGACGGCGACAGTCATCGGTCGTCCATTGCCTAACTGGATGGATGCATTGTTTGAAGGCCATACTAGTGAGATTCCAGAAAACGTGATCGATGGCATCACACGCTGGCGTGATTCGATCATCGCTGAGTTAAAAAACGAGACGCCTATCGAGCTACCGTTTGGTGAAGACGCTGGTGATGAAGAAGTAGCCGTCGACTTTTCAGATGACTCAGATATCGTTGCTTGGTCAATCGGCTTTGTCGATGCGATGTATGGTGATGAAGCCAGTGATTGGTTTGAAGATGAAGAAACCGCAGAAGACGTAGCAGTGTTGACCTTACCAATGATCGTATTGAGCGGTATTGATGACGAAGATCCAGAGCTTGCTGAGATGCGTAAAGATGAAGATAAACTGGTGCAAATGGCCAATAGCATTGAAGGCAATTTGACTGAGCTGTTTTTGTTGTTTCATACCAACGACTAATATTTTTGTATTTAATAAGCGGTACTATCAATAGCGCTGCTTATTATGTTCCATGCAGTTTTATACCTCTTTAACTCATCGATAAGGTCGTAACATGACTGTACAGCTTTCCAATCTTGAGCGCTTGCCTAACTATCAAATCACCGAGCGTTTAGATGTGGTGTACGGCAGTACGGTACGCTCAAAGCACGTCGGTAAAGACTTGTTTGCTGGACTAAAAAATATCGTCGGTGGTGAGCTGACAGCTTATACCGAGCTGTTAGAAGAGTCACGTCAAGAAGCGATAGACCGCATGATTGTCAAGGCAGAATCTTTGGGTGCTGATGCAGTCGTTGGTTTGCGTTTTTCGACCTCTAGCATCGCGCAGGGAGCCTCTGAGCTATTTGTTTATGGTACTGCTGTCAAAGCGATACCCATGCCGCAGCAATCACCTCAAAACCCGCCAAGCGATTCGCATTATCAAACGGGTCAATCGCATCATTCAGGTCAACACCCAAGCATGCAAACCCCATCATCAGAACCTAATGATGAGTTGCCACGTTTCAATCCTTTTGGTTAGATAACCGAATCTTAAAGCATTGATGCTTTTGTATGATAAGAGACGTGCCATGAACAACTCCCTTACCCAATTCCTCATCAACTATGCACCGTTTGTTTTATTATTCGCGGCTGGCTGGTTTTTTGGCACGCGTCACGAGCGTCAGCATTTGGCACAGTTGAGCATCGACGAGCAAGCACTGAGTCATATCATTGTGTCAAGCGAACGCTTTTATCGTCCTAATATTGCGGCTAATAGTCAAGGTGAGCTAGTACTGGGTAGTGTGGTGATTGGTCAAGATTACTTCAAAATGATTATCGCCCGTGTCTTAAGTATCTTTGGTAAAAACCTGACCACCTACGAGACGTTATTAGATCGCGCCCGCCGTGAGGCTATCGTACGGATGCGTACCGAGGCCAATGCCAAAGGTTGTAATCATATTTATGGTCTACGCCTTGAGGTGACTAACGTCAATCAACTAGGCAGCATGGTAGAAGCCATCGCCTATGGTACGGCAGTTATCAGTACTGACCGTCACTAAAGCCCTGCCAATCTAAGATATATTCTTAATCTTGCCTTCTTTCTTATCCCCAAAATAATCACTTGTCTTAGGGTGTGTCCTCATTTTAAAAATGATGATCAAAATAAGATAAATTGCAGTCAAACGAGGAAAATAGCGCAGATAATATCGGGATATTAACCAGATATTTGACGATGTTTGGCAAAATTTAGCTATTTTTAGCCCATTTAGAGGGCACTCGTTTGAATTGAGGACACGTCCTAGTTATCCTTGCGTTGCTATCAATGTCTAACAAGAAATTATAGAGGGTCGACTATATTATGCTTGAACTTTTCTTCTGGGGCTTCCTGCTACTTTTACAGATTGTTTTTGGGTTACTGATGTTTTATGGTGTGTTTAAAGTGATGCTCTGGTCTAGTCGTAAAAAGCTGTCAAAGCGTACTTCAAGCTCATCTTCAGGAGATGACGTCAACAACAGTAACAGTAATCATAGCGGATATAGCAGCCAGGACTCTTGTAGTGACAGTGGTGGCGATGGCGGCGGGTGTGATTGATTCCTTTCTTAGCGGCAAATCTGCTCGTTCTCAGCCTAACAACATAAATAATGGGATACCCTAAAATTTTCTGTACTTTTATATGGCGGATATCCTACGTTTGAATACTGACTGGTGAGTAGTTGAATAAAATAGATAAAGCTGCCTTTACAACGATATACTTTATGTTACCGCTTTATTACGATTACTGAATATATGTGAAAGATGGCATGGAATGCTGTCAAGTAATGTTGTCATACAAAACATTGATGACGTCGATGGCTTTTACCCAAAATCTCAGCAGGATTGGCTGATTAAGCATCACAAAGTTGTCATAAAACTGCCTATGTAAGGGCTCTATCTACAAGGATGTAGTTATGGAAGGTGTGGAGTTAGTCACGTTTGTAAATTCAAAAGTCATTCCTATTGGTATTTTTTTGATCATGATGGGGATGGGTCTGTCCTTAGTTACCAATGACTTTAAAAGAGTCGTCAAATACCCCAAAGCAGTCGCAATAGGCCTAACCAATCAGCTGATCTTCTTACCATTGGTTGGTTTTGCTTTGGCAACCTCGATGTCCCTAGAACCTGAATATGCCGTTGGGGTTATGTTACTGGTGCTTTGTCCTGGCGGCACCACCTCAAACCTATTCACTTATCTGGCCAAAGGTGATGTCGCACTGTCGGTCACCATGACCGCTATTGCAAGCGTCATTACCGTGTTTACCATTCCTATCGTCCTCAGTTTTTCTCTCGTGTATTTCATGGGCGCGGGCAGTGAGTTTCAGTTGCCAGTGGTTAAAACCATGGTCAGCTTAATTGCTCTAACTATCTTACCTGTGAGCGTTGGTATGCTGATCAAACGCTATGCGCCCACGGTTGCAGATAAAACACAGGTCATGGTTTCTCGTTTTGGCGTGATATTCCTGAGTTTTTTGGTTTTATTCTTAAGCTATGTGCAAAAAGACATCATTGTAGAAGCCTTGATAGCGACTGGCCCTGTATCATTGATATTGAATGTGTCAACGATGGCGCTTGGTTATTACACCAGTAAATGGTTTGGTCTGAATCCGGCACAAAGAAGATCGATTACCATGGAAGTCGGCCTACAGAACAGTACGCTTTCGATGTTTATGGCATTGACATTATTGGCCAATTACAAAATGTCGCTGACGCCAGCTATTTATACGCTAATCATGTTCTTAACCGCAGGTATCATGGTAAGAGTATTCAGTGCGCAACACAATAAGGCGAAGCAAACTGAGATAGACAGTAGTGTGATGGCAGCACGTAGACTTTAAACTTAAGACTATAAATCACTCAATCGTCTTTTAATTGACTGAACCCCATAACCGGCTTGATGTTTCAAAGCTTGTTATGGGGTTTTTGCATTTATGGCCACTATATTTCATTACATACAGACTGTAGAACATAGCGCAAGACAGGGTTAAGGACAGAGCTTAACGATGACGTACATCTACTCTTTCTTTGGCATTGGCTGTCTGTTCTTTTACTTTTTCAATTTCAAACAAGAAGGTGCGGTTTTTCAGTACTGCGACAAACACCACGCCACCGACCGTATTACCCACCAGTACCACTGCCAAGAAGATTAAATAGCGCCATAGGCTGACAGTATTGCCATACAGTAAGGCAGAAAACACCTCAATATTACCTACGATACTGTGATGTAAACCCAAAAATCCGATACTGCCAGTAATGATGGTAACTAAGACAATGCGGCTAAGGGTATCGCGTGCCGAGGTCACCAGCCATGCCGTCACGCCCATCATCCAACCTGCCAATACTGCGCTACCAAATATCACCCACCATTCAAATCCTAAGACATGCTCGGCATACGCGTCAATATCGCTGACGCTGAATAATTGCATTTTCAAACCAAGGCCAATCATTAACGCAGCAAATAAACACCCACCCACCACGTTACCAGCGATCACAATGCCCCATAGACGTAGCAACTTAGTTAACGGTTCAATCCCATTGAGTACTGGCAGACTTAGTAGGGATGTTTGTTCGGTAAACAATAGCGACTGACCAATGACAACGATAATAAAGCCGATGGGGTAAAGTAACGAGGCGAGTACGAGGGCGTATTCACTGGGTAGTACTCTGCTGAGGAGCGCAAAAGCCGATAAAATCATAAAGAAGCTAATACCAATCTCAAGTCCAGCGGTAAAAGCACTGGTGAATAGCGAGCCAAGCGAGCGCTCAAAGGTTTCTTTAGCGTCCATGACTTGCTCAACTAAAATACTGGCATAGCTTTTTGCATGACTCAAATTGTCATCATTGGCGACTTTTTTGATGGTTTCTTTGTCTTCGTCACTGATTTCTTCTGGCAGATCATTGTCTTTTAGGTCTTCAGTGACGTTTGTCTCATTGGTGTTCTCATTATTATTGTCATGAGCTTTGCCATTGGGACTGTTTTCTTGAGAGCCTTTTTGACTGTTTTCTTGATGGTCTTCTTTCTGGCTTCTTTGAAATTTTTCTTTATGACTGTCATCAGCCAAGTGCTCATAATCTGTAGATGAGGTCTGCAAGTCTTTCTGATGTTCAGTATGACTATCAATATCTTGGGACACGGTAAACTCACTGGTTAAGAGATAATAGTTTTGCTATATAAGAAATATCGAACGTAGAGATAGAAACTATATTGAGACAGAAGCTATATTCTATCGTACGACGATCGCTGATTATGTTTAGCATTGAGCCGATTGCTGTTGTTAATTGTTTAATAATTTGCTCAAAAACTGCCTTCAGGCTTTATAAATTGCCTTACCATCTAACAAAATATGCCTATCTGCGTTAAAATCACTCTATTCATGATTTTCCTAATTTTTATATTCGCTTTAATTCAATTAACTTTGATCACATTCAATCAATAAAAGATAATGCCATTATGAGTAACCACAACCTAACCGCCTCTATCCAAGCGGCCTTAAGCCAACTTGAAAACGCCTATAATCCTGCGGAAGTCGAAGCAGGCATGTATCAGGGCTGGGAAGAAAGCGGCTATTTTCAGCCGACTTTTGACAAAGACGAGTCATTTTCTATCGCGCTACCACCGCCGAACGTCACTGGCTCGCTGCACATGGGACATGGTTTTAACAATGCGATCATGGATGCGCTCACCCGTTACCACCGCATGGATGGTGACAATACGCTGTGGCAGCCAGGTACGGATCATGCGGGTATCGCGACTCAAATGGTCGTTGAGCGTCGTTTGGAGGCACAAGGTATCAAGCGCCGTGATATGACGCGTGAAGACTTCATCGATAAAGTATGGGAATGGAAAGAAGAGTCGGGCGGTAATATCACTAGCCAAATTCGCCGTTTGGGCAGCTCGGTTGACTGGTCGCGTGAGCGCTTTACCATGGATGACGGTCTGTCTAACGCAGTCAAAGAAGTGTTCGTACGTCTATTTGACGATGGCCTTATCTATCGTGGCAAGCGTTTGGTCAACTGGGATCCTAAGTTCCAAACCGCATTATCTGATTTAGAAGTAGAAAACCATGACGAAAAAGGCAGCCTGTGGCATTTCCGCTATCATTTCACGGATGCAGACCTAACCACCCAAGATGGTAAAAACTATCTGGTCGTCGCCACCACACGTCCTGAAACGCTACTTGGTGATACTGCTGTCGCCGTCAATCCTAGCGATGAGCGTTATGCACACTTGGTTGGCAAAACCATTACCTTGCCAATCACGGGGCGCGTCGTGCCTATCGTCGCTGATGATTATGTCGAAAAAGACTTTGGTACGGGCTGCGTAAAAATTACTCCAGCGCATGATTTTAACGATTATGAATTGGGTCGTCGTCATGACTTGCCATTGATTAATATTCTTGATGAGCGCGCCAATATTTTGCCAGCGATGGAAGTCTATCCTGACTTGCAGACGCGTGAGCCAGAATTAGAGACCACCCCAAGCGAGTATGCTGGTTTAGAACGTTTTGCTGCACGTAAGTTCCTCGTTGAGCAAGCAGGCGAGCAAGGCTGGCTAGAAGATATCGAAGACTACGCACTCAAAGCACCACGTGCTGAGCGTGGCGGTACGATCGTTGAGCCGTGGTTGACCGATCAATGGTATGTCGCTGTCAAAGAATTGGCCAAGCCTGCGATTGACGCGGTAGAAGACGGCAGCATCGAGTTCGTCCCTGCGCAGTACAAAAACATGTATATGTCGTGGATGACCGATCTGCAAGATTGGTGCATCAGCCGTCAGCTGTGGTGGGGACATCGTATCCCTGCATGGTATGACGATGCGACGGGTGAAATCTATGTCGCCCGTGACGAAGCTGAAGTACGTAGCAAGTACAGTCTCAGCGACGATATTGTATTGCGCCAAGATAATGATGTGCTCGATACATGGTTCAGCTCAGGTCTATGGACGTTCAGTACGCTTGACTGGGCAGATGTCAACGCCGATCCACGCGTGATGGACACCTTTCACCCAACCAGCGTGTTGGTGACAGGTTTTGACATTATCTTCTTTTGGGTGGCCCGCATGATCATGATGACCATGCACTTCGTGAAAAACGAAGACGGCACGCCGCAAGTACCGTTTAAGACCGTTTATGTGCATGGTCTGGTACGTGATGGCAATGGTCAAAAAATGTCAAAATCAAAAGGCAACGTCTTAGATCCGATTGACCTAATCGACGGTATTGATCTAGAAGCGCTGGTAGAAAAACGCACCAGCAACATGATGAATCCGAAAGACGCGGCCAAAATCGAAAAGCAAACGCGTAAAGAGTTCCCAGAAGGCATCCCAGCCTTTGGTACGGATGCATTGCGCTTTACCTTTACATCCCTTGCCAGTACCGGTCGCGATATCAACTTTGATCTAAAGCGTGTCGAGGGCTATCGTAACTTCTGTAATAAAATCTGGAACGCCAGCCGTTTTGTACTCATGAACTGCGTCGATAGCGAAGGTGCTGCCAAGCCTATCGACCAAGCGGCAAACCCTGACGTTTGGGAATTGCCAGAAAAATGGATAATGAGTCGTCTGAACTCTACCGTTGCCGATATCCATCAGCATTTTGCTCAGTATCGTCTCGATATGGTCAGCCAAGATATCTATGAGTTCATCTGGAATGAGTACTGTGATTGGTACGTTGAGCTTGCCAAAGCCAGTCTAAATGATGACTCAGTGTCTGACGAGCGCAAAGCGCAAATCCGCTATGTATTGCTGCACGTGCTAGAGACGGCGCTACGCTTTAGCCATCCAATCATGCCGTATCTGACAGAGCAAATCTGGCAGACGGTAGCACCGCTACTGGGTCGAAAAAACACTGACAGCATCGTGGTCGCTGACTATCCAAAAACGGATGAGGCACAAATCAGTGAGCAAGTTGAGGCGGATATGGCGTGGCTACAGGAGCTAATCGCTAGCGTCCGTAACATCCGTGGTGAGATGAAACTGGGTAATGCCGTACGTCTGCCAGTGCTACTACAAAATATCTCTGCTGATGAAGATGCGCGTCTATCACGTATCAAAAACCAGTTCAAAGCGCTTGCCAAAGTCGAGAGCTTAGAGATTATAAATAGTGGTGACGGCTCTGATCAAAAGATTCCACTATCGTCATCAAGTATGGTCGGTCAACTACGTGTACTCGTACCGATGAAAGGTCTGATCGATCCAACGGCTGAGCTGGCACGCTTAGGTAAGTCATATGATAAGTTGAAAGGTCAAGCCGAAGGCATCGCGCGTAAGCTTGGTAATGAAGGCTTTGTGAGCAAAGCACCTGCGGAAGTAGTCGATGCTGAAAAAGCGAAACTGGCTGAGCTAGAAGGGCAGTTGACCGCGATGACGGCGCAGATGGAGCAGTTAAAAGCGTTGTAAATAAAACGTAAATATCTGTAGTAATAAAAAGCGCTGTCACACTTGTGATGGCGTTTTTGTTTCGTTACATAGATCAGAGCGATGATGTAGATCAAGAATTTACATATTATATAGAGTTATCTTTTTGATTATATACGTCACTATATGTCGTATATAATCTCTAATACCTGTTTTTTATAGTATTAAGGTACTATTATTAGTAAAAGTACTGAAAAAACATTAAGACAAACTGTTAAAGTATTGATATAAATAGGTCTAATCATACTGTGTTATAATTGGTAGCTTCAAAAAATGATAAATTTTGCAGATATAGTAGATTTAGATACTTTAAACATCACAACTGATAATATTGAACAACTAGGTACTAAAGAGAAGTTTTGGTTCCAGCATCCTACATACGATATGAAATGTCTCTTTAAGATTTCAAGAGAGGGTACTGGAGAGCATTGGTCAGAAGTTATAGCTGATAAGATATGTACAATAATTGGTATTCCACATGCAGAATATGAGTTAGCATATATAACTCATTATGGTGAAAAAAAGCTTGGTGTTTTTACTAAAAATATCGTCCCTAAAAACTATGAAATGGTGATAGGTAACCAGTTCCTATATCAGCTAGTGACTAATACTTTAAAGCAACCTTACCCCCAACCTCTAAATTCTCCAACAAGGTTTGATAAGGTTAAAGAATATACCGTTGATTCTGTGCTCAGAAGTTTAGAGCTTATAGAAGTATTACCTGAGCATCAACAAATAAGTGATCGTTGCTTAAGTGCTTGCGATATATTCTGTGGCTATTTATTGCTAGACGCTTTGATTAGTAACCAAGATAGGCATCATGAAAATTGGGCAGTACTTCAAAGTAATATTACAGGTAAGCAGTTCATGTGTCCTACTTATGATCATGCCTCCAGTTTAGGTGCAATTGTTAAGGATAGCGAAAAACATGAAAGATTAATAACAAACGATAAGTATAGAAAGATTCCTGCATTTACTGCTAAAGCTCGATCTGTTCTTTACAAACATCCTGAAAGTTCCAAACGAATGACTACTAAGGAAGCATATTTTGAGTCAACTAACCATAAATGTTCATCCGATGATATTAGAGACTATTGGAATGAAATATTAAGGACGCGTCTAACTCCAGAAGTAATTAAAAGTATTATTAACTCAATTGATGATGTAATAATATCTCCAACTTCTAAAGAGTTTGCAATTGCGATGATTAAAGAAAATAGAAGTTGCATACTATCCGCTTAGGGTGATTTATGAATATTCAAAAACAAAATATTTTTATTTCTTGGCAGAGTCAGGAAACTAGAAATTGGTATGTTGTCGGTAATTTAGAGTATGATGGTCAAACTTATAATTTCCGTTATACAAATGGTAGTAAGAAAGCAAAGAAGGATGGATTCACCGCTTTCCAAGGAATGAGTGAGTTAGACGTTATTCACTCATCATCAGAGTTATTCCCATTATTCAGAAATAGAGTACTTTCAAGTAGAAGGCCAGAATATCCTAGGTTCATTTCTTGGTTGAGATTAGGTGATGATGCAACAGAAATGGATTTATTAGAGCGTAGTAACGGCATTAAGGTTACTGATAATTTACAAACTTTTTCTCGTTTAGAAATTGACGATTCTGGTAGTTTCGATTGCTTTTTCTTTTTACATGGATTAAGCCATCGTACACAAGATGCAAGAGATTTTGTTAGTAAACTTACACTAGGAGATCAATTATTCCTAAAGCAGGAACTAGATAATCCTCATGATAGCAATGCTACAATGGTTTTGAGTTCTGGTAAAAAAAATTCGGCTTTACAGTTAGGTTATTGTCCAAGATATCTGTCATCTGACGTTTCTAAGTTATTAAATGATAATTATGATTCGATTAAATTTACGGTTGAGAGTTTTGATAGCAAAGCCCCCATTCACTATCAGCTTATGTGTCGTTTAACAGGTCAAGTAACACAGAAATTTGATCGATCACAGTTAGACGAGGATGAGTTTAAGTTTGTACAAGGCTAAGTCAAATGTTTGAAGAAGAGCAGTATTTGATCTGGGTTGATATTGAAACTACAGGATTAAATCCTTCCGAAGATAAAATTTTAGAAGTTTGCTGTGTCATTACAGATAAAAACTTAAATATTAAAGCGAGTTCGAAAAATCTAGTAATAAGTACTAACGTTTGCGACATGAATGATTGGTGTTTAAAAACACATACTAAAAATGGTTTAGTTGAAGATGTCTTGCTGTCTAGTCTTAAAATAAATGATGTAGAAATTGAATTACTGAAATTTCTTCAGTCTTGGTCTGACTATAAAACATCTCCGATGTGTGGAAGTTCAGTACATTTTGATAGAAGTTTTTTGAAAGTTCATATGCCTCTTATAGAGGACTACTTTACTCATAGAAATGTAGATGTTTCAAGTTTCAAAGAGATGACTCATAGGTGGTATGATGTTGGCTATTCCAAGAATGAAAATAACCATCGCGCTGAGTCTGATATTTTAGAAAGCATTGGAGAACTAAAGTTTTATCGAAATCGCTATTTTGTTTAAGTGAAAAACCGCTACAGCAAATACTGTAGCGGTTTTTTAATGTCAGTAATTAGTCTATTATCTTTAAAGGAATAAAAATCTAACGTAAGGAACACCATGAACTATCTCACCGTTGGACAACGCGCGCCTTTAAGCAACCTTGCTATTGACGACACCGCACCAATCACGCTCAAGTTCACTCGTCAAAGCCCAATAGAGATGGACATCAGCTGCTTTGCGTTAGACGCAGCAGGCAAACTGATCAATGATGATTACATGGTGTTTTATAATCAGCCAACCTCACCATGCGGGCAAATCAAACTCATCCATTATGAGTCGCAGCCAACGGCGAATAAAGGCATTCAAGCCGAGTTTGAAGTTAATTTATCCAAACTGGCGACTAATATAGACAGCTTGTTTTTTGTGCTATCAGCCGATACGCCGTTGAATAAAATTCAATCGTTAGAGATTGGCATTTGGCAGCAGTCGCAAAAAGCGCAGGCAGAGTATCAAGCAGCAGACTTTGCCCAGCAGCAAGCCAGTATGTTGATGCAACTTTACCGTAAAAGTGGCGTTTGGCGAGTATCTAACGTCGCGCAAGGCTTTAATGGTGGACTTGCCGCCATCGTGCAGCATTTCGGTGGTGACGTAGAAGAGGGCAGCTCGACAGCAGTAGAGGCGACCGTCACGCCAATGCAAGCAAAACCGTCATTAGAGAAGGTCATGCTAGACAAAGCACCAAAACTGGTCAATCTGGCCAAAAAAGCCACGATATCGCTTGAGAAACGCCAATTGCAGCAATTAACCGCAAAGGTAGCACTGGTGTTAGACGCCTCAGGCTCAATGAACAGACAGTACAAAAAAGGCCGCGTGCAAGAAGTGGTCAATCGCATATTGCCATTGGCAGTGAGCTTCGATGATGACCAAGCGTTAGACTGCTGGGCGTTTGCCCGAGATCCGCAGTATTTGGGCGAGATTGGGCTGAGCAACTATGACGGTTTCATTGACAATGCTCATGGCGGCTGGCGCAAATGGGCACTTGGCCCGCGCATTAACAATGAAGCAGAAGTCATGAAAGCCGTGACGGAGTTTTATCAAAAGGACGGCTTGGATGTGCCTGTCTACGTGCTATTTATCAGTGATGGCGGTGTGAATGACAATCGCGGTATCACGAGAGTCATGACGGAAGCCGCGAAGCTACCGATATTTTGGCAGTTTGTGGGCTTGGGTGGTCGTGGTTATGGCATCCTAAAAAAACTAGACGACATGGCAGGGCGCGTGATTGATAATTGCGACTTTTTTGAACTCGATGATTTGGACGACATTAGCGAAGAAGCCTTGTATGAAAACATGCTAGAAGAGTTCCCAATGTGGCTAAAAGAAGCCAAGCAGCTTGGGATAGTGACGAGCGGTAACTAATAATCAGTCGATAAACACCTAGAACTAATAAACAGTCGATAAATACCTAGATAGGTATCCATAAAGGTAACGCAAGAGATAGGTTTGGTCGTTTATTTACCCATCATTAACCAAACCTACCTATTTATAGCAAAAACCTCGCAAAAATAGTCTTGTATCGCTTTCGGTGGTATTGCATGCTTACTTACCTATATAGGTAGCTATCTTATAAATAAGTAGCTGCTTGCCTTTATCGCCGTATTGCCTAAAAACATGATTTCTATGACTCAATCAAAAAAAACGTTTTATCACCGTCCCAAGACCAATCAATCGAAGAGCCCTACCGTGCGTTGGCTGTTTTTGACGTTAGGCTGGCTATTTTTTGTGTTGGGAATAGTGGGGGCTTTACTACCAGTGATGCCCACCGCGCCATTTATATTGCTGGCGGCAGGGTGCTGGGCGCGTAGCTCAAGGCGTTTTCATTTTTGGCTGATCAATCATAAGTTTTTTGGGAAGTTTGTCCGTGATTGGGAAAATAATCATGCAGTACCTTTCTATGCCAAGTGGTTAGCCACGATAATGATGGCAATATCTACATCTATGTTATTTTATCGTTTACCTGCTGATATGATGTGGATGGCATGGGCGGTAGCGGCGGTCTGTAGTGGGGTAGCGGTGTATTTGTTCCGTTTACCAAATGCTTAAAAAACAGTGAAAATAGGTCAAAAAACAATGAAAAAGGGCCTCCAGTTACACGAAATCTCAGATAAGACTTGCGAAATCAGGATGTTCCCCTTATAATACGCCCAAGCTTAAGAGCAGTTCTGCACCAAATCATTACCTCGTAGTATTAGTTATAATCCTTCGTTTTAATATTTATCGTTCAGTAGCTATTTGCAAGCGTTACCGGTCACTAGGCCATTAATAAATTAAAAAGTAGGATTATCAATATGTCAGATACTCAAAAAGGTACAGTTAAGTGGTTCAACGAAGCTAAAGGCTTTGGTTTTATCGCTCCAGAAACTGGCGCAGACGTTTTTGCTCATTACAGCGAAATCACTGGTTCAGGCTTCAAAACTTTAGCTGAAGGCCAAGAAGTTGAGTTCACTGTAACTCAAGGTCAAAAAGGCCCACAAGCACATAACATCGTTGCTATCTAATTTGTCTTTATAGACAGATAGATGAATAGATGTAAAAAAAGCGAACCTTCGGGTTCGTTTTTTTATGTCTGTCATTTGATATGAGCCGTTAAATATCAAATGACTTTGACATCAAAATATAGAATCAAAAATGCCTACATACTATTTCGATAGTTGTAGGCATTTTTGTTTTTATGGAGTGTAATAGATGACGGGGTGCTAAAGCTTAGGGCTAGCGCTAAAAAAGTGAATCTATTAAATAGAGCTAATACCAATATTAATCAGACCACCGCCAATGATTAACCAAGCAAACATAATAGCCCCCAAGATGAGTGGCTTCACGCCAGCTTGCTTAATCGCGCTCAGATGAGTCGTCAATCCTAGTGCAAACATAGCCATCGCCAGCAATACATCATCAAACTTGACCATACTTCGCTCAAAGCTGTCAGACATCGGCACCCATGTGTGCAATACAACGATAAGAATAAAAATAAAGGCGAACCATGGCACGTTGACTTGTTTGATGCGGTCTACAAATGACAATGTCTCGCCATGACTGTCATTGTCACCCTTGGTTAAAGCAAAGGATAAAATCAGTAGAAAAGGGGCGAGCATCATGACGCGTATCATTTTGGTCACGACGGCTGTATTGCCAACTTCAGGATTGATCGCGTTACCTGCGACCACGACTTGCGCCACTTCGTGTATGGTCGAGCCAGTGTAAATGCCGTATTGTTGAGCATTTAGCCAAGGCTGCAACCAGCCAAGATGATACAAAAATGGATAGAGCAGCATCGCAATAGTACCAAAGACGACGACAGTTGCCACAGCGATAGTGACTTTATGAGCTTCTGCTTTGACCACTGGCTCTGCAGCAATGACTGCGGCTGCTCCGCAAATGCTCGCGCCTGAACCAATCAATAGAGTCGTTTTTTTATCGACTTTTAGCCATCTCGTACCCAGCCAATAGGTCAATAGAAAGGTCGATGTCAGTACCAGTGCATCGGTCATAATTGCTGGCATACCCACGCTAGCCACTTGCGTCATCGTCAGTTTAAACCCATAAAACATAATGGCTAAGCGCAAGATTTGACCTTTGGCAAAGCATACACCAGCATTTAGCTGCTCGGCGAAATTAGGGTATACCGTATTGCCCAACAGCATACCGAGCAAAATCGCTAATGTTAAAGAGGATAATCCGACGATGCGCCCGTTCGACCAAGTGTCTAGACCATTATTGAGCCATAAACAAAATAAGCTACCGACCAGCACCACGAGCAATCCTGCTAAGTGCCGATTGCTTGGGAGATAGTTGGTCACTGTTTTGGTTAAGGCATTCATGACAGGTTGTCCTATTGTCATTAATCGAAATAAGCATAAGTTTATGAATGGACAGTATAAGATAAGCTGATTTATAATAAAAACAGATTAATAAGATACAAACTATCGATTTTTTAGGTTAATACTGATGGTTCAAGATTGATAGTAAAAATATTGAGATTGAAACAAGATAGGTATAGCGAATAAAACAGGCTAAAAACTGACATAAGGCGTCATGAACTAATGAAAAAAGCGATGCAGACGCTACCTAAGATTACGCTAAAGCAATTGGCGGTATTTGTGAGTATTTATCAGACAGGCAGCACCAGCCGTGCCGGTGAAGAGCTGCATTTATCACAGTCAGCGGTCAGTAGCGCGCTGACTGAGCTTGAATCCAGATTGCAAATGCCGTTGTTTGAGCGCGTTGGACGTCGGCTCAATCAGCATCCCAATGCCCATCCCATTTATGTGCAAGCGCAAGCGATATTGGGACAGTCATTGACGCTTGAGCATTATCATAAGCACCAAGCAGGGCAAATTCATATTGGCGCGAGTACCACCATAGGCAACTATGTACTGCCACCGCTGCTGGCTAAGTTATATAAAGCACTGCCAGATGCGAGTGTGAACACTTATATTGCCAATACCCAAGAGGTGGTCGCTGAGGTTGAGCAACTCAACATCGATATTGCCCTAGTAGAAGGGATGCCGCGCCCGACAGATATGAAAGCCATTGAGCAGCGAGCATGGCGAACGGACACGTTAATGATCTTTGCCAAGCGTGACAGTCAGTGGTTACCAAATATCGCGGCCTATAATGATGCGGATAACTGTTACGAGCTTAGTATCGAACAACTGGCACGATTGCCACTATTGGTGCGAGAGGCAGGCTCAGGTACGCGGCAGATCATCGATGAGCAGTTGCTGAAGCATTTACCCGATGCGGAGGTGATTATGGCGATTCAACAATCAGAAGCTATCAAAAATATGGTCAGTGCCGATATTGGCCTTGGCTGTCTATCGCAGCATGTGATTGAGACAGAGCTAGCAGCAGGTACACTAGTACAAGTGAATGTGGCAGGAATTGATCTATCACGGACATGGTGGCTAGTCTGGCACAAAGCTCGTCATCAAAGCCCCATTTGGCAGACTTTCATTGATATTTTGACATCAGAGTAACGACTGCAAGGTAATGATTGAAAGGTTAGGAATAGACAATAAAAAGCGTTCCATAGTAATTTTCTATGAAACGCTTTATTAAGGACTATTTTGATACAAGCTATCTAACTTAATTCTCGTCACTTGAGCTTTGTCATATAAGCTATTTTGAGACAGGCTTATCCAGTCTGACCACCAAACTATCACAAGGCACGTTTGGTAGGATGTTATCTGCTGTAGCGCCGCTTAACCAAGCGACAATGCCATGGCGTTCGTGACGACCGATGACCAATAAATCCACATCGTGTTTATGGCAGTAGTTGACGATACCTTCGCTGTTCGAGATAGCAGTGGTTACCTCAGAATTGACGGCATTTAACTGGTTGCGTTCCAAAAATTCTGCCAATTTAGCGCGGGCTTCTTGGCAGCGTTCATCATCAATCTCATCGTATAAGCTTGAGGCGGGCACCAGCTCATAGCCAAAACCAACCATTGTATCTTTGACAATATGCAATACCGATAACTTAGAGCCAGGACGATTATCAACGATACGTTTGGCCTTTTGAGCGACCACGTCAGCATCAGATAATAAGTCGGTAACCAGTAATATATGTTGATAACTCATGAGATTTTCCTCGTAGCAGATAGTCTTAACTATAGCACTACCCATGGCTGCTGTTAAGTAAGCGTTGGCTATCTTTTTCTGAATAATCGATTACTGTGTTACAGGCTGATCAAGCTTCACCACTAGGCTGTCGCAAGGCACGTTTGGTAGTATGTTGTCTGCAGTCGCCCCAACTAACCAAGCGGCAATACCACGTCGCTCGTGGCGTCCGATAATGAGTAAATCGACGGCTTTTTCTTGGCAGTAATTGACGATGCCTTTGCTATTGGATATAGCGGCAGTTACCTCAGCGTCGACTGCACTCAGCTCATTGCGCTCCAAGAACTGTGCTAGATTTGCTCGAGCTTCTTGCCAGTGTTCACCATCGACATCACCTGACAGACTAGAGGCGGGCACCAATTCAAATCCAAAGCGTACCATATCATCCTCAACGATATGCAAGACTGTCAGCTTGGCTTCAGGAGAGCCTGCAAGGATGCGTTTGGCTTTTAGGGCAACCTTATCAGCATCGGATAATAAGTCTGTCACCAATAAAACATGTTGGTAGCTCATTAGATGTTCCTATTAATAGTTAACTTCATAGTAACAGTGGCGACTGGCTTTGTTAAGGGTTAAATCCATTATTTAATTGTGGTAATAATTAAGTGCTGTTATATGATTTTAACTACAAAGGTTTTAACCATAAAAGTCTGAGGCAAAAAGGTTTAAGGCAAAAAGGCTTTAATAGAAAAGAGATTCAAGCCAACCGAGTGCCGATTTATATGGAACACTCTGAGCAAGGTTAATGCTGTCACTAGTCTATAGAGAATTGACTGTATTATTGCCAGATGGATGGCTTGACTTATGACAGTGTAAACCCCATCTACTTCCGTTAGGCAAATTCTTTTTAATTTATACAGGCGTATCGCTGTCATTTGAGATGATGTATTGATACCTGCCATTAAATTTGAATATTACTCATAGGTTAATCACAATAATACTCACAATATTTTATATGAATAGCATATAAAAACGACCCTACGATAAGTATTACATTCACTAGTTATTTATTGTTTACCCTGATTTTATTTGATCGCTACTGGCTAGATTTGGTTATAAATAGCATATTATTCTAAATAAAATAGGGCAATCCATAAGGAAAATTATGACCGACACGTTATTTACTGCTGATCTAACTTTGCATCCTGCATTTGAGCTGCTAGAGCATCGCCATATTGATGCGCTCTCGATGGACGTATTGATAAGCCAACACGTCAAAACAGGCGCCATGCATTATCACTTGGCGCATCCAAGTGACGAAAATGCTTTTTTGGTTGGCTTTCGCACACAGCCGATGGATTCAAAAGGGGAAGCCCATGTGTTAGAGCATGTGGCGCTATGTGGTTCTGAAAAGTTCCCTGTCCGTGATCCGTTTTTCTCAATGATTAAACGTTCGCTCAATACCTTTATGAATGCGATGACCGCCGCTGATTGGACGGCTTATCCGTATGCAACGCAAAACAAAAACGACTATTTCAACTTGCTTGCTGTCTATCTTGATGCCTCGTTTTTCCCTAATATTCATCCGCTCGACTTTGCTCAAGAAGGCATTCGTGTTGAGTTAGATGAAAATGACAAGCCACAGTTTAAAGGTATCGTCTTTAACGAGATGAAGGGCGCAATGAGCGGTGAGATTGACCAGTTGTATCATACGGTCGCTCATCATTTGTTCCCAACGACGACGTATCACTATAATTCAGGCGGCGATCCTGCGGATATTCCTGATTTGACGCATACTGAACTGGTTGAGTTTCATCAGAGCCATTATCACCCATCAAACAGTGTGATTATGAGCTTTGGTAATATTCCGGTCGCTGAAACGCAAGCCAAAATTCATGACGATGCGTTGACTCAATTTGAAGCGGGCAAAAAGCACGTATCGCGTCCAGAGCAGCGTTTGTCTGCGCCTGTTAGTGCGGTAGATACTTATACGGCTGACGAAGCTGGCCCTGATCAAACCCATCATGTCGTGGCATGGTTATTACCATCGATTACTGATCCCAAGCAGCGTTTGGCATTACGTCTATTAGAAGGCGTATTGGTTGAACATGCTGGCTCGCCGCTGCGTGCCTATCTTGACAGCCATCCACTGGGTAAAGCGCCAAGTCCGCTATTGGGACTCGATGACAGTCATTACGAGATGGTTTTTTATACAGGACTGCGCGGCTCCAACCCTGAGCATGCCGAAGCGGTAGAACAGGGTATTCTTGATTTGCTCACAGAAGTTGCCAGTTCACCAGTCGATGACGAAACCATCGAAACTATTTTGCACCAGATCGAGATTGATCAGCGTCATATCGGCGGTGATAGCATTCCTTATGGTCTAAATCTTATGCTAGAGGGTTTTAGTACCGCTATTCATGATGGCAACCCTATCGACGTGTGGGAAGTGGACGAGCACTTACAGTGGCTGCGCGAGCAAGTAAAAGATGCGCAATGGCTACCGAATTTAATCAAAACCCATCTGTTAGACAATCAGCATCGTGTCCGCGTCACACTGACACCGGATAGTGAAAAGACCGCCCGTCTTGCTGCCGCTGAGCAGACGCGTCTAGATACTATTGCGATGGATTTGACTGCTGATGATAAAGCTATTTTAAAGCAACAAGCATTAGATTTGGCAGAGCGTCAAGCAGCGCCTGATGATTTAAGCTTATTGCCAAAAGTTGGTTTAGAAGACGTACCAACGGATATTAGCTTTAAACAAGGCACGCAAAAGCAGGTAAGTTTAAGCGGGCAAAACAGCACTTTATTTGAATATGAAGCAGGTACCAATGGCATCTACTATTATCAAGTCATCATACCGTTGACCGATGCGATTGGTAATACGAACGCAGATGAGCTGCCAGTCAATGACGTGATTAATCATCCATTGCTGCCTATCTATTTAAGCCTATTGTCAGAGCTAGGTACGGACACGCTCAGTGCTCATGAAATGCAAGCGAAGCAAGCGGCGCATTCATCAGGGGTCACGGCTCGTATCAGCCAACGTACCAATATCGATGATAGCCAAGCGATTAGCAGCTATTTCGTTGTGGCAACGCGTGCGCTTAATCGTAAGCCTGAAGCGATTGATTTGCTCAAAGAAGTTATGGAACACAGTATCTTTTCTGAGCATGACCGTATCAAAGAAATCTTGCAGCAGCGTCAAGCAGGTTGGCAGTCAAACCTAGCAGGGTCTGGTCACTCTTACGCCATGCAAACCGCCAGTCGCGGTATGAGTCGTCAAGCACAGCTAGAATATGTGCGCAGCGGTCTGCCAGCATTGAATGCGCTAAAGGACTTCTTAACGCATGCCAGTAGGGATGATGCACAGTGGGATAAATTGGCCACCAGCTTGATAGATTTACATCAACGTCTCATCAGCTTGCCTAAGCACGCCGTTATCATCTGTGAAGCTGAGCAAAGCGAACGCTTAAGCGGCTTGATTGTCGATAGTTGGAAAGACAGCCAAACGCCAAAGATTGCCGAGCAGATCCGCAGTTCTGAGAATAGCATTGAAGACAGTATCCCCAGCGAGTTTGCAGATTTGAAACTTGATACAGCACTAAACGGTGAGAAAGACACGGTCAAAGCACTAGAAAGTGGCGACGATGTTAAAAACGACGTGCTCGATGTTGAGGATTTGGCTTGGCTAGTACCAACCAACGTTTATCATAATGCCAGTGCTTATACCGTTCCAGCAGCCGATCATCCTGATACCGCTGCATTAATGGTATTGGCACCTTATTTACGCAACGGCTATCTACACAGTGCCATTCGTGAGCGCGGTGGTGCTTATGGTGGTGGTGCTGGTTATGATGCCAATGCATGTGCGTTTAAGTTCTTTAGCTACCGTGATCCGCAGTGTGCTGAGACCTTTGCTCACTTTGATACTAGTATCGAATGGTTGTTGAATGAACCTCAGACCGACGAGCAGTTAGAAGAAGCTATATTGGGTATTATCTCAGGTATGGATAAGCCAGGCTCTCCAGCTGGCGAGGCTGTCAAAGCATGCTTTGCTGACTTGCATCATCGCGGTGTCGATTGGCAGCGTAAAATGCGCGCGTCAATATTGTCAGTGACGGTTGCTGATTTACAGCGCGTTGCCAAGCAATACCTACAAGGGCAGGATCATGTACGTGCAGTATTAGCGCCTTATGATAAAGAAGAGGCCGTTAAAAATCTTGGCTTTAACGTTTGCAAAATAAAGAGCTAATATCGCTTTTTATATAAGAAACCTTTAAATAAAAGCCAAATTTTATAGTGAGCATTAAATAAGCAGACAATACTAAATTATTGTCTGCTTTTATTTTGTCTGCAAATAATTTAATATGGAGAAATTTTGTATTAGCAGTGAATTAATAGGAATCGACTTGGCAAATAAACCCATCATAGAAGTGACTGAGTACACTAACTCTTACAAAAGCTTGTTAGGGTATGCTGTTTTTTATGCATTTAGCTATGTGCTTTTGACGTATGTCTTAAACCAACTGAGCTTTATAGCGGGCGGTGTGCTCTTAACCGTTGCTATCATTGCTGTGCTAAATATGGCAGTGACGTTTTTATTTCGTAAGCGTCAACATCGAGGGTTGGATAAGGCTGAATGTGGTCGTATTGCAGTTCTCTCTGTGCTGATGATTACTGCTGTATCAGTGGTTATGTTTGTACTAAATATTAATGTACTTATAACAAGTATGGACATCAATATCACATGGGTAGACATTCATAATAGTGGTATGCATAAAGTGATGGCAGTGGTGGGACTTATTACCTTAATTATTCATTATGCCGTCATCTTTTATAGTTTGTGGTACATGCAAAGGTTTTGGAAGACATGATAAGTTTTGCAAGGCAATTAAAGTGTTAGGCAATAAAAAGCCGCTATTTCTATTCGAGATAGCGGTTTTTTTAACAGATAGATTGGTTGTTGAGCCGACGTTTAAAAACGTTTGATACTTTGATCTTTGCCGATATGATCTTGATGTATAGGGAAGTCAGCATGATCATCGAACTGCTTGCGGTCTTCAAAATAGCTTTTTAGAGTGCGACGTATCGCTTCAAAGGCCAGTTTATCCCATGGAATATCTTCTTCGGCAAACAAAGCCGAGTCAAGGCTTTCAGATCCAATCCCATAAGCACCGTCTTTGAGGTCAGCTAAATAAATAGAGTATATTTGCCCGATATCTGGAATGTCATATAGGCAATACAAGTGTGGATTGATAACGACTGCTTCGGCCTCTTCATAGCTCTCACGTGCAGCACCCTCTGCCATGGTCTCCCCATTTTCCATAAAACCTGCCGGTAAAGTCCATAAACCGTATTGAGGCTCAATGGCACGGCGACATAGCAACACTCGGTTTTTATGTACGACAAGTGAACCACAAATAACCTTCGGGTTTTCGTAATGAATATAGTTGCAGTTTGGGCATACCAAGCGCGGCATATTATCTGTGGGTGGTATCTTTCGTTCTGCTTTATGACCGCATTGGAGACAATAGCTCATATCAACTGCCTTGTATAATGATAGTAGGAATAAAAAATAGATAAGAAAAAGACGTCATTATTTTAAGAATTATCATTCTTATTGTAGGCTGATAGCCTATCTTGTTTTCATTTATGGCCAATCCGTTTATGGTTAAACCATCTATAGCCAAACCGTTTATAGCCAAACCGTTTTACATTGGTTAGATCATTACTTTAATTACATCGCTCTGACTACTTTTAGCATTTGGCTGTCTTTTATTCAAGCTATTTAGACTTGCCTATAGTCGTCATGCTTCAGTCTAAGATACCACAAATTTTGTCGTACGAGCAGTGCTCGTAAAAACAGCCCGTTTGCCGCTGATTAATTTTGATACGCTTACTCTGTACTTGCGAGTGCACTAGATAAGGAGTCGCGGTCACATAAAGCATGTGCAGTGATAGGGTATACTGCGCTAATATCGTAAAAGAGATAACCTTCTCGTAATGATTATAAATACTGATAAAAATATAGGGCGATTACAATGTTACTTCCCCCACAGTCTGTGAGTTTGGATGAATTTTCAGTCGCTGTGCCAACCTTTATTCGTTATCCCACACTCAGAAAATTGGCTGAGCGGGTGCAACGTGAAACTTTAAATACCGTTACTGGTGCAAAAATGCCTGACTCTTATCAGCGTTCTCACAGTGCTCGTCTCTTAGACAGTTTGTATCAAACACCGATTGCGGATGCATCAGTATTGGTAGCCATTACTCATGAGCGTCACCCTAAGTTGCTACTGACGCTTCGGGCTGCACACATGAACAGTCATGCGGGCGAGGTGTCTTGTGCAGGTGGTAAGCATGAAAGGGGCGACGGCAATAATGTGATCACTGCCTTACGTGAAGCGTGTGAAGAGACGGCGCTACCTCCTAATAAAGTCCAGCTGCTCGGCCAACTGCCTATTCAGACTTCCAAGAGCGGCATGAGTGTCAGGCCTATCGTTGCGCTCATTGCGCCAGATCTGATATTGGTACCAGAACCTGGAGAAATCTCACGCATTTTTTGGGCAGATTTTGAGTCGTTAGTCACTCAGCCTACTGTAGAATATGCTGTGGAATATGCGATGCAAGATGAAAAAGCGACCATCCTCACACCCAGCTGGCAAGTGGATGGTGAGACGGTATGGGGTCTGACAGGTCGAGTGATTGCTAGCTTATTAGAGACGGGCTTTGATCGACAGCTCGACTGGTATTACCGTATACAAGACACAAGGTTATAGCTTTTAATATAAGGCTATAGTCAATCCTCTATAAATTGGATACGGTGTCAGTCTCACTTATTCTACTAGCTGTAGTACTTTCACTCGCCTTCCTTGTATCCAAATTATATTGAACTGACTATAGTCAGCGAACTGCTAAACCGCTATGGCGTTACCCTTCTTAGATGTACTATTTGTACAATCTGCAGTCGGCTGCCTTGTACCCATTTTAGAGTTCTTTGACTATATATTATGATTATTTATAGTAGTCATCGTTTTTCTTTAGCCACCAGTTCATATTATCTTGGCGTTTAAATCGAAATGCTTCTAGTTTTTCAGCAATGGTTTGATTGTGCTGCCGTGCGGTATCGAGAGCAAAAAGAATCGGTACTGAAGACAAGACGCCAAAACGTATCTTAGATTTCGGTAAATCTAGCCCATCACCGATATCGTCACCCACCAACGTACGTGTCACGCTGGCATTGACCATTTCGACAAAGCGTCCACGTCTATTGTCTTCGCCCATGAGCTGGCGTGGTAAGTCGTGTAGCGCTTTTGCCAGTGGCTGTCCCATCTTAAAATCAAGCTGTTGGATAGAGAGGTAGGTATAGAGCCACTCCCAGCAGGCGGCTTCATCTTTTGGCAAGCGATCTAAATCAACGCCCATCCAGTAGCTGGCCAGATTCCATAAATGCAGAATACCTTCTGCTTCTTCGCTGCTAATGCGCGCCCCCAACAGTCGCAGCCCGCGCATAATCAATAATGAGAACTGCAAATGAGTGGCAATCATATCGGTTTGATTAATGGGAATACCCCAATAGTCAGTATTCCAGCTGCCATCAGGATTACGGTGCTGATCTACTTCTGCTATGACGCCAGTGGCAGCATTGCCTTTACCTTTCAGCAGGTTTTGCCGTACCAAGGTATGAATTTGGCGCACCTTGATAGACTGTCGCCAGCCTTCAGAGCCAATGGCTAGCACTTCATCAATAGGTTTTTGGTCATTGCTCATGCTCGACTGAGGATGTTCAGAGACGGCCAGTATGTAGGCATAGGTGCGCATCAGGCGCGGTAGGGCATCGTGCATCAATGCGCCAGTCTGAATCAGGGGTAGAGATAGAGCAGGGATGCTGTAGCCTGCCATCAATGCGACATTACGTAATAGCCAAATGAGCATGAGTGGATAACGGCGATAGGCGACCGCACCAATTTGCGCTAGCTTGGGATCGAACCAATCAGGATGGCTACCAAACTGCGCTGTTAACGCATTGAATGAGGCGTTTTGTGTGAGGTCACTATCTACTTTTCCATCGATGATTAATTGCTGTAATGGCTTTGCAAAACGGATACCATCATTAGCCAATGCATCTGCTAGCGGGTCGCCAATATCATAGCCTGCGACTATTTCATCTAATAGGTCTTGTGAGATGACAAAGTTTTTAGGTAATAAATAGCGTTTGATGCGCTTTAGGACTTGTAGGTCGCTGTGGTCATCTATCGCAGTGGTACGCCCATGACGTAGATAAGATTCTACTGATGGCTGCTTGTGGGGTAAGGCGCTGTCAGTAGATTTTTTATTGATATCGATTGAATCCATATTTATCAAGTGCCGTTATGGTTGGACTTTCTCATCACATCCTAATGTCTATTGTTCTGATTTAATGAGTCCAATTGCCTTTGCGTGTTATCGATACGGCGTTTGGCTTGGCGTCGCTCATCAGCGAGTAATAGTAAACGTGCACGTGCCTCTTTTTCATTGGCAAAGCCTAGCATCGCACCACCTTCTAACTTATCGAATTCTTCTTGATATTCTTCTAACAGTCTTTTGTCACTATCTAGTTGATTCTCTAGATTATAGTAATCTAAACCACGCTGATTGGCTTGTTGTAGATTGCTCGCTATAGCGACTGGGCAGACATTATTGAGCTTACGTCCGCGTCTGCCAAGGTTATAGGCATTGTCAGTGATACAGTATTGTTTGAGCCCTAACTGGCGACCGCGCTCCCATGCTTGATAGTCAGGAGCCACGCTGGCCTTGGCACAGGCTTTGGCATGTGATGCTAAGCGGTCTGATCGATAACCTGCAACGCCATCATTATAGCCGATAGCCTGCCAGTCGCCGATGAGGCATTCTTGCTTAGAGAGAGTGGCGCATCCTGATAGTAGGGAAATGCTACCGATGATAGCCATACTTGACGAGAGTCGCTGTATAAATCGTCGCATCCTTGTTTCCTATAGCAATGAGCCACTTATTCGCTATATCGCTCGTAAGTGGCTCATCTTATTATCAATGCGGACGAGTCAAATCAACTGATGTACCACTTACATTGTCTTTCAAGCTAACTTTAAGTATTAAGTAACCTGCGATACCAGAGACGATTGAACCCATGATAATGCCTAAGCGCTCATCGAATAAGGCAGTGTCGCCAGCGAATGCTAAGCCACCGATGAATAGGCTCATGGTAAAGCCCACACCGCATAGTAAAGCAGCACCGTAAATCTGCTTATAGTTCATACCTCTAGGCATCGTTGAGATGCCAAGTTTGAAGATTAACCAGCACATGACCATGACGCCAACTTGCTTACCGATGAATAGGCCAGCAGCGATACCTAGTGGGACAGAGTGGAATAATTCAGCGAATCCTGCACCTTTGAGTGATATGCCTGAGTTGGCAAATGCAAATAATGGCAAGATACCAAAGGCAACGGTATTGTGTAGATCATGCTCTAATTCCTCAAGCGGAGAGTGCTCAGGATCCGTACGGTCAAACATAGGTATAAATAGTGCTAAAACCACACCAGCCAGGGTGGCATGAATGCCAGACTTGAGTACGGCGACCCACATAATCACACCGATGAGTAGATAAGGCGTGATACTAGTCACATTGCGGCGATTAAGGATATATAAGAAAGGCAGACACAACGCTGCCACTGCCAATGACTGTAAGGACAAATCACTGGTATAAAATAAAGCGATAATCAAAATCGCACCGATATCATCAAAGATAGCAATCGATACTAAGAATACTTTTAAAGAGTTGGGAACGCGGTTGCCTAGTAAGCTTAAGATACCAAGCGCAAATGCAATATCTGTGGCCGCAGGGATCGCCCAGCCTTTCCAAAATTCAGGTTCATTATAGTTGAAGAGTAGGTAGACGGCCGCTGGTGCGATCATGCCACCCAGTGCCGCACCAGCTGGCAGTATGATTTGTTTGACGTTGGACAGCTCGCCTATTAAGACTTCGCGTTTGAGCTCAAGGCCGACTAAGAAAAAGAAAATCGCCATCAGACCATCGTTGATCCAGTGATGCGCGTCTTTAGCGATAGCAAATTCACCGATTTGGATAGCAACAGGGGCATGGATAAAGCCTTCATACCATGTATTAAGAGGGGAGTTAGCAATAATCATCGCAGCAATCGCAGCCAATGCTAAGACGATACCGCCTGCCGCCTCAAACTCAAAAAATGCTTTAATCCTTCGTATTGCCATATCATCCTCATTTGCTAAATACAATTTACTAAATAGTTCAATAACTTCAAATATCTATGCTACTGCTCTCAACGATATAGTAGCCAGACAAGAACAGTTTCTCATACTCTTATTAATATACACAACAAAATACGTTAATCAAAAGTTATTAGCTCAGCTCAGCAGATTAGTAATAGCAATGTGACAAAGTTGAGATCATAAACGAAAACGCTGTCAGCCGTTATATTCTTTAATCAGACTGCTTTTATCTTGCATATTTGGTAAGTGGTTAGACAAATTTAACAGACTTTGCCATGTTTTTGGTTTTTTTTAGCCCTTTATCTCTATAATGAGCGACATTAGTAAAACCAATAGCTACCCTAAAAGCTACTTTAATAGCAATGCTAGTAGCAGTATTTTAAATCTAATTCCCAGAGCCGATTTTTAGAGCTTTCTTTTTTTATTATAAATTTTGCAGGTCAGTGTCATGGACTTATCACTTTCATTAGAAGTCATTTTAATGCTTACGGCTGTGGCAGCGTTAGCAGGGTTTATTGATGCCATCGCGGGCGGCGGTGGATTATTGACCATACCAGCCATGTTGCTTGCTAATATCCCGCCAGTACTTACGCTAGGCACCAATAAGCTACAAGCTGCATCAGGTGCGCTTGCAGCGTCTATTACGATGATTCGAAAAGGTGTCGTAAAGCCGCAACGTATAAAAGTAGGTATTATTGCCGCTTTTATTGGCTCGGTCATAGGTACGATTGCCGTACAGATGTCGCCACCAGATTTGCTCGAAAAACTTATTCCATTTTTGATCGCAGCGATTGGTCTCTATACGTTATTTGCTCCTAGGCTTGGCGAAGTAGAAGCAGCGCCGCGTATCTCAGAGAGTAAGTGGCAAAAAGTCGTGGCACCGTTAATTGGTTTTTATGATGGTTATATCGGGCCAGGTACTGGTATGTTTTTTGCGCTTGGTAACGTGGCATTGCGTGGTCGCCAAATCATTGAAGCGACAGGCACTGCGAAAGTATTGAACCTATCGACCAATATTGGCTCACTGATATTCTTTATTTTGGGCGGAAATGTCTTGTGGAAAGTAGGGCTAGCAATGATGGTGGGGCAAACCATTGGCGCCTATTTTGGCTCGCATATGGTCGTCAAAGGCGGCAGTAAACTGATTCGTCCGATGATTGTCTTTGTGTGTTTTGCTATGTTGACCAAATACGTATTTGGTTAATATGCTCAGCGAACCATTAAAATATTGAACCCTTCAAGCATAAACCATAAAAAACCCCAGTCTATAAAATAGACTGGGGTTTTTTATGGAACAATGATACGGATAGACTGTTAGTCATTATTAGTCTTTTTTAACATCATCGTATTCGCTACCCATGATGCCATCACTAAAGACTTCAGAGAATTCACGCTCGTTGTCTTCATCGATATGACCATCAAACACATCCTTTGCACCAGCATCAGGATCGTTATAAATAGCCAAATCCATTTTGCCTTCTGATTTTGCCACGATAGCAGTCACAGCAGCATCACCGCCTACGTTTACAGCAGTACGTAGCATGTCTAGGATACGGTCAACACCTAGGATCAGACCAATACCTTCGATAGGTAGACCAACTTGAGCAAATACCATCGATAGCATGATTAGACCAACACCCGGTACACCAGCCGTACCGACAGAGGCCAATACTGACATCAAGATAACGGTTAAGTATTCGGTCACACCCAAATCAATGCCATAAATATTGGCAATGAAAATGGTCGCAGTACCTTGCATAATTGCCGTACCATCCATGTTGATGGTGGCACCAAAAGGAACGGTAAATGAGGCAACAGAGTTATTCACACCCATACGCTTAGTAACAGTACGCAAGGTAATAGGAATCGTCGCGTTCGAGCTTGAGGTACTGAATGCAAAAATCTGTACTTCACGCATTTTTGCCAAAAAGGTTTTGATTGATAAACCTGAAGCAACTTTTAGGACAATCATCATGGTGATAAAGAAATGGAATGCTAATGAACCGATCAATACAGCCACATAACCAAGCAATGACCAAATCAAATCTAAGCCAAGCTCTGCCATGGCTTTAGTCAATAGTGCAAAGACACCATAAGGTGCTAGGTTCATAATGATGGTCACCATCTTTAAGATGACTTCATTGATGAGCTCTAAACTTTTAACCAAGCCTTTAGCAGGCTTGCCAACCATCAAGATACTGACACCAATCAAAATCGCAAAGAAAATGATGGATAACATATCGCCATTGGCCATCGCGCTGATGGGATTTGATGGAATAATATTAGAGAATACATCAAGCAAAGGTGGCGCTGATGCGGCTTCAAAGGTAGCATCTGTACCAATGTCCATACCTTTACCAATACCAAACAAGATGCCAAGTCCAATCGCCGTTGCAATAGCAAGTGCGGTGGTGAACATGTAGATCA
The DNA here is from genome assembly GCF_055522395.1 of Psychrobacter sp. TPE 89C. Taxonomy (NCBI): domain Bacteria; kingdom Pseudomonadati; phylum Pseudomonadota; class Gammaproteobacteria; order Moraxellales; family Moraxellaceae; genus Psychrobacter; species Psychrobacter sp. TPE 89C. The sequence continues at coordinate 69,979 of NZ_JBVFXW010000004.1, read as the reverse complement.
TAAAGGTTTTGGTACCAATACGACCAAGCAGACGAATATCACCAATACCGCACACACCGCAAATCAATGAGATAAGTACTAGTGGTACGACCAACATTTTGAGTGAGTTAACAAATAGCTTACCAATAATAGCGAGGAAACCGTTTGTAATGTAGGTATTAACAAAACCGCCTTCAGCGTTTAGTCCTGAATAGTTTATAAACAAACCCAGTATGATACCGAGCGCCATGGCAACCATGATCTTGCCTGTCAGTCCCATATTTTTCCACATAACCTCTATCCTTTTGTGTACAACGTCCAATAGCAGGTATGGCAATAAATCAATGCATAAATGATTGCTGTTTCTACACCCGATCTTGCTACGTCTATAAATTTTGATTGGTCATTTTATGTCAGGCTCTCAAACAATATAAAATAATTGTTAAGGTTACTGCAACATTTTTTTATGATTCAGCCGAGATAAACCTAAGAATAAAGCGCTTATAAGGCTACCCACGATTTTAAGAGAGCAGATAATACTGCTTTTTTCCACTAATGATAAGCAAAAGTTTTTGTTTGTAACCAAAAAAAGACTGCCCGAACTGGACAGTCTTTTTAAATTAAACAATAGTCATGTGGTATTTGATATTTTTTATATCTTGAATACGGTCACATTTATAGATTGCCGTGCTTATACATTATCGCTTTCATCACGACGCAGACCATCTCGCCACTTGCTCTCGGATAAAGATGTTTTCTCTACGTTATCCTCTACTTGTGGGGTTTCAGTGCTATCCAGATAATTGGATTTTTGTACGTTGTCATTCGCGATTTCCAAATGGTCAGATTTGTCAGCGCTATCTAGGTTGTCAGAATTTTCAGCATTATATTTATTGAGACGATGGTTGTTACTCATGCGTTCGCTCAAATGCGATTCTGCATCACGGTAACGAGGATCAAGTGCTTCTGTCTCAGGATCAGAGTCTTCAAAGTCGGTCTGCGCCTGTACTTCTTCAACAGTATCTTGCTCAGCAACCATCTCGACATCACCGTCGACCTCATAGCCGTGATTTGGGTTGGCATCACCAGTTGGTTTATCGGTGTTGGCAGAAACATTGCTACTAGCATTATCACTAGCAGAAATATTATCGACAGCATGAACGTTGTCACTAGTAGGAACATCAGAATCATCAACTAAGGTATCGTTATCAGTCGCAATACCATTTCGAGCTTGTGCCGCACTTTTTAGTTCAGCATAGTCAGTCAGCTGCTGTACAGCATTGTCGAGGCTGTGTGGATTGGCGCGTTCTTGTACCTGCAATAGATGTTCATCGAAGACATCGGTCAATAATGAGTCAAAGCGTATGGCATTATATTGAATGAGCACTTCAGCTTCTTCTTCAGTGATGTCCTCGTTTTGACTGGCATGCACAACATGATCTTCAAAGGTAAGACCTTCAAAGCTGTCTTTGTGTTCTGCCTTTTTAAACTTCTGCCATAACGGTTCAATGCTGATCAAAGTCTGATAAGCATGCTCCATACGCCCAGTCACATCGTCTTCTTCGGTATTATAATAAACCATGGTTTTTAGATAATCACGGAAAGGGTTGGCCTCAAAATCATCCATAAAGGTATCACCCAATTGGCGTTTGAGTTCATCACTTGGCGGCGTAAAGATACGACCACTTGGGAAAGTCACAAAGCTGACCAGTTTGGCTGCCATACGATTTGGAAAATTATCAAAGAATGATAAGAAAGCTTCTTGAATGGTGTATAAGCTATTTTGCAAGGCAACTTCAGCATGTAAGCGCTCAGACTTTGATTTGGTGCCATGTTCATAAAACTGCAAAATAGCCGTTGCGATGAATAAATGACTATGAATATCGGCTAAGCGACCAGAGAGCATTTCTTTACGTTTTAAGTCGCCAGCCAACAGTCCTAGCGCCATATCAGCCGTTAGGGCAAAGCCCGCGCTTAAGCGGTTAATATGTTTGTAGTAGGGACGGGTAAAGCTGTCTGCAAAGTTCGGTGCATGATTGCTACCACCGACATACCCTGCGACGAAGGCTTTTGCCCCACGATTAAAAGTGTAGCCCAAATGTCTAAAGAAAAGCGTATCGAATTTTCGAGTCGCACCTTCTTTATCTTTGCTCTGTAGCAGTTGTAGCTCATCAAATAGATACGGATGGCAGCGCATGGCACCTTGACCAAAGATCATCAATGAGCGGGTCAATATGTTTGCACCTTCAACCGTGATAGAAACCGGAATAGCTTGATACGGCGTCGCCAAAAAGTTGCGCGGACCCATCTGTACTGCTCGTCCACCAACGACATCCATACCATCATTAATCACACTACGCATGGTCTCAGTGGCATAGTATTTTGCCATGGCTGTCATCACCGATGGCGTACCACCTTGGTTCAATCCACATGTAACGAGATGGCGAAATGCTTCTAGCATATAGGTATTGCTAGCCATACGACTGGTGGCGTCTTGTACGCCTTCGAACTTACCAACAGAGATTTTAAACTGCTCACGAACCTTAGCAAAAGCACCAACAGACAGATACGTCATCTCACTGGCTGAGGTTGATAATGCAGGGAGAGAGATGCCGCGCCCAACACCCAAGCATTCCATCAGCATGCGCCAACCGCGACCAGCGTTTTCGACACCGCCAATGATGTAGTCCAATGGGATAAAGACGTCTTTGCCATCGACCGTACCATTCATAAATGGTGAGCCGATTGGGTTATGACGTGGCCCTGTGATGACGCCTTGATGGCTTGCAGGAATGAGTGCACAGGTAATGCCGTAATCGGTTTTTTCAGAATCACCAAGCAGGCCTTCTGGATCATGCATTTTAAATGCCAAACCAACCACAGTGGCGATAGGGGCCAACGTAATCCAGCGCTTTGAGAAGTTCATCCGTAGGCCGAGCACTTGCTCGCCTTCATGCATGCCGTAGCAGACTACACCTGTATCAGGAATAGCGCCTGCATCTGAGCCTGCTTCAGGACCCGTTAGACCAAAGCAAGGTACTTCCTCACCTTTGGTAAGACCGGGTAACCAGCGTTGTTTTTGCTCATCTGTACCATAGTGCATCAGTAGCTCACCAGGGCCGAGCGAGTTTGGCACCATGCAAGTTACGGCTGCAGTGGGAGAGCGAGAGGCAATTTTGCTCATGATACGGCTTTGCGCATATGAGCTAAAGTCTAGACCACCAAATTCTTTAGGAATAATCAGACCTAAGAAGCCATTAGCTTTAATAAATTGCCAAGCCTCAGGCGACAGGTCTTTATCTTCATGCTGAATTTTCCACTCATCAAGCATGGCACACAGCACTTCTACTTCATTGTCTATAAAGCTTTGTTCTTCTTCTGACAGTTCTGGGTACGGATAATTGGCAAAAGTGTCCCAGTTAGGCGCACCCATAAATAGCTCTTTTTCCCACCAGCTAGTGCCCGCGTCAAGTGCCTCACGTTCGGTATCACTCATGCTCGGCATCGCACCGCCCAATGCTTTATAGACAGGCTTGGTAATCAGTGACTGACGAAGAGGAGCAACGAGTAGTACCAAGCATAGCAGCGCTATCGGTACACCTAATATAAGTGACCATGGACTGATAACGGCAGTAACGATAACGGTAACAAGGGCAGTAATGCTGCCAGTGACACGTGACAGGGACAACAAAAAGATGGCCAAAACCATGGCTAATTGAATGATGATTGCCAAAATAAATAAGCCAATTGCCATAACTGTCTCCTTTGTAACGCTGAACCAAAAGCGTGAGAAATGTAGGTATAAAAATGTTTGAATATATATAGTTGTTATTTTTCGGACGTTTAGTGGTCTTATAGCTAGGTTAAGCCAGCTACCAATAATTGGCTTTGAAGTCCAATTAGGAAAAGACAAATAAAAGACGAAGTTAGCCATCAATATGAAACAGTTGTCGGCGACTATCAACGGTTAAAGTGCTACGCTGTGTCGATAATATGTATCAAGCTGCATAAAGTATATAGCTAGTGCGACCAAAGACCAAATAAGTCAGATAAAACTAACCAAAAGGCGCCAAACAGCTTTCGGCATAGGATAGAGTATCGTTACGTCCGACGATTATATGATCGACTAAAGATATGTCTAATAAATCACAGGCCTTTTTTAGCTCATAGGTGAGTAAGTTATCAGCTGTCGATGGCTTGGAGTCGGTATGAGGATGATTGTGTGCGATGATTAACTGGCTAGCTGCGTGACTTAATGCGTGTCGTAGTACGTGCTTCATGCAGACGGAGCATGATGAGATGCCGCCTGTGAATAGTATCTCAAAGTTTAACAGGTTGAGAGCATTGTCCAGACAAAGAACGGCAAAAACTTCACGATGCTCACCGCGTAATTGGGTGCTGATATAATCTTTGACCGCTTGAGAGCGCCCGAGTGCTTGGCCAGTTTTGAGTTGGCTGTCTAGATAGCGGGTACCCATTTCAAGCGAGGCTAATATCTGTGAGTATTTTGCAGGGCCGATACCATGACAGGCTAGGACAATATCTTGCGGGGCTGCCAATAGTTCTGCTAAGCTACCAAACTGCTCGATCAAATGACGAGCCAGTTCAATCGCTGACTGAGATTGGGTGCCTGTACGCAAAAATATGGCTAATATCTCTGCATCGGATAAATGAGCCGCACCAAACTTCAACAACTTCTCACGTGGTCTGTCATCTTCATGCCAGTCTTTGATCGCCATTATCACTCCTTGAAAATGGATTGCTGCTAGAGATATTTGGTAAATATCGAAATTCTTACCCAACTTATCTCATAATTGTTACTATAAGTGCAATTTTATCTTTCAACTTTTTTATTGTTGCCATGCTTATGTCTAATATTGTGCTTGCTATCACTGGCGGTATCGCCGCTTATAAATCTGCTATATTTGCTCGCTTATTAATTAAAGCGGGCTTTAATGTGCGCGTCATTATGACCACAGGTGCACAGGCTTTTATCACACCGCTGACACTGCAAGCCTTGACTGGTAATGAGGTGCATATCTCACTACTTGATGAGCAAGCAGAAGCAGGGATGGGGCATATTGAATTGGCTAAATGGGCAGATTTAATCGTCATTGCACCAGCCTCGGCCAATACGCTCGCACGTCTTGCGATGGGTATGGCGGATGATCTGCTGACCACCGTTTGTCTTGCTACCACAGCACCTGTCATTGTCGCCCCTGCGATGAATCAGCAGATGTGGGCACATCCAGCGGTAAACCTGAATGTGCAAACGCTGGGCGACATGAATTATCATGTGATACAGCCTGCAAGCGGTGAACAGGCTTGTGGTGATGTGGGAGCGGGGCGCTTACCTGAGCCTGAGGAGCTATTGGCCGAAGTATTATTATTCAATGCCATGCAAACGACGCCGCAACTACTTGCAGGCAAGCGAGTGGTCATTACCGCTGGACCGACAGTAGAAGCAATTGATCCGGTTCGCTATTTGTCCAATCACTCTACCGGGAAAATGGGTTTTGCTTTGGCACGTGCTTGTGTGGCTGCCGGTGCCGAGGTGATTTTGATCACAGGTGGTAAAGTAGCACTGCCTACACCGCTTAAAGTCACGCGTATAGATGTCTTGTCTGCGCAAGAGATGCTGATTGCCGCGCAACAATGTGTGGATGGTACACATAGCGAGCTACAATACATATCTGAAGACGAGCATGACCATGACCACGACCATGATCATCATCATGACCACTCACACGACCACTCACATTCACATGACCACCACGGTGATTGCGATTGTGGGGACGAGCAGGATGATGTCACGCCTAGCACCGATGACAATGTAAGAGTCGCTGATATCTTTATTGCGACGGCTGCTGTTGCTGACTATCGTACGGAAGAGGCTGCTCCGCAAAAAATCAAAAAAACGCAAGATGCCATGGCGCTAAATTTGGTTAAAAATCCTGATATTTTGGCGACTATTTCTCTTGCGCATCCAGAATTGTTTGTCGTTGGTTTTGCCGCAGAGACCCAAGATGTCGAGCACTATGCTCGTGGTAAACTTATTTCCAAAAACTTAGATTTGATTGCTTGCAATGATGTCTCACGAGCTGATATTGGTTTTGCTAGTGACGATAATGCTATGCAGGTGTTTTTCTCAGAGCATTATGAGAATGATAGCATCATGCTTGAAAAAGCGAGCAAAGGTAAGATTGCTGAGCAATTGGCTAGTATCATCGGTAAAACAGTTTGGCAGCGCCATAATAGCTAAGATATGCGTTCTCTCTAAACAAGACAGTATGTGATGCGCCAAAACAAAACTGGCTAAGTACACATCGAATGGCATTAAGGACAGGTAATATGAAAATATTATCTGTCCTTAGTCGCTTTACTGGACTAAGATCTATTGCGTTCTTATCGCCATTATTGAAATTAGGGCAGGCATTAATGCTGTCGCTATAAATGTAGACATAAAGCCGTGAGTGGTATGACATATGATGGAAATGGCGGGTAACGATAGCACGCAGATGCTAATACTGACTTTGATTTTTGCAATGGCATCGCTGCTGCATGGTATTAGCGGGCTAGGTGTGACGTTGGTAACGACCACAGCACTTGCGAGCATTTACCCGTTACCACACGCGATTGTGTTGGTTATTTTCCCCTCTATATTACTCAATGCGATGACTTGGTTGTCTGGTGGTGGTCGTACAATTTGGCAAAACTTTACTTATTATGGCAGGCATTATTGGTTACTAGCACTAACCAGCTTACTTGGCAGCATACTAGGTGCCAAGTTATTGCTATGGATAGATAGTGCTTATATTTTATTAACACTGGCAGCGGTTATTGCCTTTTATGTCATCAGTAGTTTACTTGGCAAACAAATACGTCTACCAGATACCAAGCCTGTGCTGATTATGGTTGGTTTTAGTGCCGGCGTTATTGGTGGTGCGACCAATGCTATGTCGACCATCTTGATGATGTATCTGTTATCTGCCAGCGACGATAAAAACACCATCGCGAAAGTCGGTAATATGTGTTATTTCTTGGGTAAAGTTGCCCAGATTATCGTATTGCGTGAACCGATTATGGCATTGACCAGTGGTGAGTGGCAGCTGATTACTTTACTTAGCGTGATATCTATCGTTACTCTTTTGGTTGGTATTCGCCTGCGTCGTTACTTGCCGCAAGCTCGCTTTCGTCAGCTTATTTTATTGATTGTCACGGTGCTTGGTATTCGTGTGGGCTGGCAGGGGATTACAGCATTTTTGTAGTAGCTAATGTCTTTAAGTTGGCATAGGTGCGGTTTACTTACCAAAGAATATCTGCTGCGCCAAGCGAAACGTATTGCAATGCGCTTCCACCACATCTTCGATATCCTCTGAATAGCCGCCGCCCATCACGATAGCAACAGGGATGTTGGCGGTTTTTGCTTGCTGCAATACATATTCATCACGCGCTTTACAACCTTCCATCGTCAAACCGAGCTTCCCTAATTTATCAGTGGCCAATACATCTACCGCAGACTGATAAAAAATCATATCGGGCGCAAACTCTTTTATTAGGCGCGGTAGCGTGTCCTCTAGTATCTGTAAATATTCGGCATCACCCGTATCGTTATCTAGCTCAATATCCAAATCTGATATTTGCTTGCGAAAAGGATAATTCTTTGCACCATGCATACTGAACACAAAAACGCGTGGCTCGTCTGCCATGATGCTAGCGTTACCATTACCTTGATGCACATCTAAATCAACAACCAAAATCTTTTGTGCCAATCCGCGATCTAATAATAAATTGCTAGCAATACAAACATCGTTAAAGACACAAAAACCTTCGCCATGATTAGAAAACGCGTGATGTGTGCCACCGGCGACATTCATTGCCACGCCATATTGCTGTGCATATAATGCGCATTCATAGGTCGCATGGGCAATGTAGCGACCACGCTCTACCAACTCTGGCGTCATCTCAAAGCCAATGGCACGTGCTTCTTTTCGTGGTAATGTCTGCGTTTTCAGTTGATACCAGTAATCATGCGTATGCGTAGTCAAAATCTCGTCTTCACTCAAACGTGCAGGCGCAAAAAAGTTATCGGTCGTGATCGTCCCTTCGGCCAGTAAGCGCTCAGGAATCATGGTGTACTTCTGCATAGGGAAGCGATGCTTTTCAGGCACTGAGTAACGAAAAATATTAGAGTAGGCAATTTTTAGCATAAGGGCGATGGTTTTCTAAACGGGTGAGTGGATAGTAGGATAGTGTCCAATGATGGCTCTATTGCACAAACTGCGTGGGTAAAAAGAACGTGCGAGCGTCTGCTTGTTGGTGTAGCTCTGTAAGTAATGTTTGCATGTCTTCTGCAGGGTCTTGGTTATTGATCAAATCGCTAAATAACTCATGAGCGACGGTGGTCATAGCAACCACACTTTGTAGTAAGTGTTCGATAAGCGCCTTGTCGATATCAACTGCATCGACATCGATGGCGGTTTTGTAGCGTATTTCTCCGTCATTGACATCCATCTCTAGATTACCAATCATCATGTCATAATTGATTTGAGTGATTAGTAGCATCGCAGCGCTTTGATGACTCTCTGGGATTGAAAATGGCAAAATACCATAGACGGCCAGCAGTTTGTTTTTCTCCTGCCAACGAAATAGATAAGCAGAGATCAATTGTTTATGACGCATCGAAAAAGACAAATGGTGCGATTGCTGGTCATCATTGGCCTTCGGACGGTGGTAAGTATAGTGCCATTTTTTAGTATGGAAGTACTGCTTCAGACAGTCGATAATAAGTGTGTCATGTTGCTCGGGTTGCTCTTTCTCTAAGCTTAAAGCATCAGGCTGTACCTGCTCGCTTTTATTTTCAGTGGTAGGGTCAGAGTTACTCTCACTATCATCATGGTTATGCGAGTCACTATGGTTATCATTATGTTCATGTGAGCCACTATAATCATGTGAGCCACTAGTCTCTCTGCTACTTATATCATCATTGCGCATATCAGTATCAGCAATAGCCTGAGGCGCAGCAGCAGTCAATAACTGTTTGAGTTTTTGCCACAAGCTGAGTTTAGTCGTTTGGCTCATAATTATAGGTTGCTAATCAATAAGTGAATGATAAAGGCATCTGATGCATGACCCAAAATGTTGAGTTACTCGTTATTGAGTGCCAATCCTTCTTTGATATGCGATTGTGCATAAAATGCCTCTAACATCTCATGGATATGTGCCACAAACCATGGGCTATCAAGCGCATCGTGTACGACAGGCAGTAGCGCCGTACTAAACTGTGTCATGGCTTGCTCATCAATATGCAAACTAGCAGCAACAGTCGCAATCGTGTCTGTTTGATGATTGTCATACCAAGTATCGATGCTTGCTGTTGCTAGTGTATGCAAATAAGGCGACACGCGCAGGCGGTTATAGCTTTGCTGAATACTGGCTTCGATATGATCGATACTACTATTGTCAGGCTCGTCACGCAGATAAGTTTGCAGATGACTGACAGGCTGCTCTTTGATGCGCGCCCAACCAGTGACTAATAATCGTGCCACTTCTTCATTTGATAGATGTGCTTGCGCATTGGCTTCTGCCCGACGTGTTAAGTCTTTAATATTACGGTGCAAATAGGCTTGCAGTTTTTCATCAAGATTTCTGTTGGTCGCCTTTTCAAAAGAGCTGCGTCCCAGTTTCATCAATTTCCCAACACCACCCGCTTTATCTAGTGTGCTTTCCATAAAGTCGTTGATCGCGTGATATAGTGTCTGGGTCAGTAAATCTGCAAAGGTTTCATTACCGACTAGCGTGTGAATTAAAACATTGCGCTGCTGTTTATGACTGCCTACATAGTTGGCAAGCGTCTCAACCTGTGTATCATCTACTAGCTCGGATAGGGGTACGTTATCATTGACTGGGTGATAAATAACCGTGTGCAAAATATCACGGATATCCTTACGCATCACCGCCGTCATGGGCTGACTTAGTAGCCAATCACCCATCAAATGCTGCAAGTTATCACGGCTAATGTATTTGTTAAGTGGTTGTGCGCCAAACCATTGCCAAGCTTCCATACTCAGTGGCTCAGCCTGCTGGCGTAACCACTGCTGCATAAAATCAACTTGGGCGTCGATTAAGCTATTAATAGTGAACGTCGACGTGTTTGTTTCTAAGTCTAGGTTTTGGTTATCTTTTGAAGTCTGCATAGGTTTTGAGGTCATAGTAATCGACAATTTGTTATACTGGGTGTTTGTGGTAAGCATAAAGTATTATGCCATGAACATCGTATTTCTTTATGGTGAATATTGATTACTGTTTGATAAATAATGAGAGGTTTTGATGACAGCTTTGGATACGCCTTTACTGGTGCTTGACGGTTTGACAGTCCAGCGCGGTGAAATACCTTTATGTGAAGCAGTCTCTCTCAATTTATCTGCAGGTAGCATCTGTCACTTAATTGGTGCAAATGGTACGGGTAAAACGACATTGCTGATGCAGCTGGCTGGATTATTACCAGTCATTACTGGTGAGGTTGCTTATCAAGGGGCTATAAGTCTGCCTATTCAGCCTCTCTATGTCTCGCACCAGTTGGGTATTCATCCAAATCTCACCGTCGCGCAAAATCTAACATTTCTACTGAATTTATATGGTATCACACCAAGTGTCACTGATATCGATGATGCGCTCGCTTGGGTAGGATTACAAGGGTTTGAGACCGTTAGCTCCAGTCATTTATCTGCTGGGCAGACCCGCCGTATTACCCTTGCAAGATTATATCTATTAACCCCTGATATCATACCCTTGTGGTTACTTGATGAGCCTTTTACTGCGCTTGATGTCGATATGGTGGTACGAATGGAAGACAGATTGAGGGACTTTGCCAATGCTGGCGGCTCAATATTAATGACCAGTCATCAGGCCGTTGGCGTTGCCAATCAAGTGCTCGATTTGTCAGATTATATGGTATGAATGCGATAGCTATAAGAAGTGTGATAGCTCCAATAAATGTGGTAACTATAAGCAGTATAAGTGAAAGGACGGATAATGACAGACAGCCCCGTACAAACAACAGATAAAGGCTCGAACGTTATCGTATCAGCTGTGCGTGGCATCAGTTTTATGCAGTTGTGGCGTCGTGAATGGCAAGTGAAGCAGCAAGGAGCAGTGCAGTGGTTGTATCCTTTAGTACTATTTCTAGTCATTATTACGTTGTTTCCGCTAGCCGTTGGTAGTGAGCCTGCATTATTGCAGCGCCTCGGTGTGTCTGCCGTATGGATTGCAGCGCTATTATCATTAGTAATGGGCGTTGATGGACTATTTAAGCCGGCACTTGATAATGGTACGCTCGCACAATTAGTCGTCGCCAACGCTTCATTGCCATTGTGGGTATTGATACGTTTAGTGATTCATTGGATTTTTAGTAGCGGTATTGTGGCAGCGCTCAGCTTGCTTGCCGTACCATTGTTTCAGCTCAGTTGGTTTGAGGCGTGGATACTAATGGCCTCTATTGTGACGGGTAGCCCCATGCTGTTGATGCTGTCAGCAGTTGCCAGTAGTTTAACGCTATCATTAAAAAATGGCGCAGTGCTCGTGCCATTAATCGCGTTGCCGATGCAGTTGCCGGTATTGATTTTTGCGACTGGTGCCGTTGATTTATTTGCTTCTGGTTTGAATGGTTTGCCTATTTTAGCGCTGTTATTAGCAGGCAGTATTATTTCAGTTTTGATCATGCCATGGGTAATTGCGATGACCTTAAAAATGGCGTGGCTCAATTAAAAACCAAGTAGGATGCCTCAATAGTCCTCATAAAAAACCTTTGTATTAACAGCCTGTTGAAAACGGGTAATTTTGCTATAATAGCCAACTTAATACGCAAACAATCACTTGTAGATTCTATCCAGTGTTTAACGCCAGCAGGTTCATAGATAATAGCGCCCATAGTGTGCTGTGTCCGTTATGACCAAAGAGCTGCGCAAATAGGTTTATCCCCATGCCCAACCTGAATAACGTCTCATCTCCTAGCCTGTGGCAGCGCATTTGGCAAGGCTTTTTGACCACTGTGGGTACCAAGGAGTTTTTCCGTATCTTTGGACCTTGGGTTAAATGGTTGGCTATATTAGCCAGTATTTGCCTGCTGATAGGTAGCGTTTGGGGGCTTGCTTTTGCGCCGCCTGACTATTTGCAAGGCAATAGCTACCGCATTATCTTTATCCACGTACCAGCTGCTGGTCTTGCGATTTCTATCTATTTTGCGCTTGCTATACTAGGGGTAATTTATTTGGTCTGGAAGATTAAGACGGCCAGTTTGGTGGCTCAGGCGATTGCTCCCATAGGCTTCTTGCTCTGTATTATTAGCTTAATTACAGGCTCTATTTGGGCAAAACCCACTTGGGGAACTTATTGGGTCTGGGATGCACGCTTAACGTCTATGCTGATTTTAGCATTCTTATATGCTGGTGTTATGGCATTGTTCGCAGCCTTTGAGCATACTGCCAATCGCGGCAAAGCGGCAGCCATTTTATCGATTGTTGGTGCCGTGAACTTACCGATTATCAAGTACTCAGTACAGTGGTGGAATACGTTGCATCAAGGTTCGACTTTTAGCTTGACCTCAGCGCCAAAAATGTCGGCAGATATGTGGATGCCATTGCTATTGATGGTAATTGGTAGCTATTTACTGGTGGCAACGTTAGCGATTTATCGTACCAATACTTTGATATTGTATCGTGACCAAGGCAAAGCATGGGTGAAAGAATACATCCGTGGTCAACATAAATAACGGCTAGGAAACGATTATGCAGCCCTATTTTTATAGCGTATCTGAGTTCATCGCCATGGGTAAGCATGGTGTTTTTGTTTGGTCATGTTGGGCCATCACGGTTGGCGCGATGCTGATTTTTATTGCTTATAGTCGCCGCCAGAGACAAGCTCTTATCAAGCAGCTGACAATTCAGCAAGCCCGTCAGGCACAGCGTACGACTAAAGCAACACCATCTGCGACCAAGCACTCTCGTTAAAAAAACATTTCGATATCATGACTTTAGTGCATAAATGGTCAATGAGCCATTCATCAATGGGTAACATCATACCTCACTATAAGGCCTATTGATTTGTCCGAAAAATGCTACCATATAGCCGTTAGAAGAGTACGATTAGAAAGACATTTTTAGAAAGTTTTTCTAATGGTAGTTTCTTCAAATTTTTCTGTTTTATAGATTGATTCTGGTTTGTAAAACAGCGACTCATCAATGAGGTAGTGGTATGAATGCAGTTCGTCGCAAAAAACTGATGTGGGTTATGTTTACGCTTGCAGGAGCCACAATAGCCGTGGTGCTGGTGCTGTATGCTATTGGGCAACAGACGGACTACTACTTTGACGCGACCGCTATAGCAAAAGGTGAGGCACCACAAGATAAGCGCATTCGTGCAGGCGGTATGGTGGTCGCAGGTAGCGTACAGCGTGCAGCAGATAATCCGCTGAATGTTGAGTTTGCTATTACTGATTTTGAGTCAACCGTTCCAGTGACTTATCAAGGTATTTTGCCAGATTTGTTCGCTGAAAACTCAGGTGTGGTTGCCACTGGTAAAATGCAGGGCGATACCTTTGTGGCTGGTGAAGTATTGGCAAAGCATGACGAAAACTATATGCCTCCAGAAGTGGCAAAATCAATGAAAGAGAACAATCGTAGCGGTGCCGTACCTTCTTCTGAGCAATACAATCCTGCTGAAAAGGTTCATGAGACTGATACGCTGCAGCAGTAATACAGTCATTCCACTATGAAAGTATTACTGCGTTAACCTCGCTTGAAGTATTTAATATACATCTACGCTCGGTTGCCTTGTACTACTTCTAAATTGAATCGAATGTATTTGAACAAGATTAATCACAAAAAAGAGCCGCTAAAATCAATTAGCGGCTCTTTTTTTATATGGGTTTTAGAGTATATCCTAGGGCGTGTCTTCAATTCACCCGATAGTCATCTAAATGGGCTAAAAATGGCTAAGTCTTGCCAAACATCGTCAAATAGCTGGTTAATATCCCGATATTATCTGCGCTATTTTTCTTGTTTGACGGCAATTTATCTCATTTTTATCACCATTTTTGAAATGAAGACACGCCCTAATCAAATATGTGCTTTGCTCGTTTAAATTTAGAATACGCTCTAATATGACGAAATATTAGTCATCCCATACAGGGCTATAGTCAGGATGTTCAATTTTACGACCATCGCTACTAGCTAAGTTGCCAATTTTTTCTAATTCTTCCGCACTTAATTGCACATTGAGGGCATCTAAGTTGCCTTGTAAATGGTCAGGGTTTGCAGTCTTCGGAATGGCGACACGATGCTTATCTGATAAAATCCAAGCCAATGATATCTGCGCTGGTGTAACATTATGCTTATCTGCAATTTCTTTGATGGTATCATTATCAAACACATCACCACGCGCGAGCGGTGAGTAAGCTTCTAATAGAATATGGTGATTGTTCAAAAAAGTCTGCAAAGTATTTTGCTTGATGAATGGATGAAACTCAACCTGATTGACCACAATTGGTACGTCAGCATACTTTTCAGCTTCAATAATGTTCGCAATATTAAAGTTAGATACACCGATGTGACGTGTCAGGCCTTGTTTTTGTAGTTCGCACAATGCAGGAATGGTTTCAGACAGTGGTACACGATCATCAGGCCAATGTAACAGCAGTAAATCAACGTAATCAGTGTCTAAATTTTCTAAAGAACGCTTGGCTGCTGCGATTAGTTTTTCTGGTTGGAACTTCATATCATCAGGAAATATCTTTGTGGTCAAAAAGAACTTGTCACGAGCCACACCTGATTGTTTGATACCTTGGCCAACTTCTTTCTCATTGCCATAAGCCTGAGCAGTATCGATATGCTCGTAACCCATCTCTAACGCTTGTTTGACGACGTCGATGCAATCTTGTCCGGTTGATTGCCATGTGCCGAGACCGAGTACAGGAATGTTTGCTTGTCCAGCGGTACGAATTTTATAATTTTTAACGCTCATATTATTATCCTTATAGTTTGTCATCTAATTTATCAGCAATAGTTATATTTAATTTTGCCTATTAACTATTAAGCTCATCTACTATAAGAAAAATCTGTGTGAAGTGAAAGAGCGAGTGACGGTTTCCTACAAAGGACTAACAGGTTGTAACGTCATTTTCACTATATAGGTCATCCCGCTATAAAAGTATTACTGCGTTAATCTTGTTTAATCTCCTATTTATAGTACTTTCACTGGGCTTCGTTATATCCAAATTATATTGGATAGACTACAAGTAATTGTTTGCCGTTCATAAAATTGAGATCAAAAAAAACCCATCATTTGTGAATGATGGGCTTTTACTACTTAAGCTCAAAAATGGTTTATTTAGAGCAACCATTTGTGAGTGTTAGTCTACTTACTGAGCAGCAGCTTCAGCAGGTGCAGCGGCGTCAGTCTGTGCACCATGATCAGCGCCCCAGATTTTTGGATATTTATAACCTGGGAAAGTGTCATGAGCGTACTTCTTGAAAGCTTCTGAGTTATAAGCGTTGGTTACGTCTTCAACCCATTTTTTGCCAGTATCAGCAGACTTAATCGCTGACCAGTTGACATAAGAGAAGCTTGGCTCTTGGAATAGAGCTTCTGTTAGCTCGATACCTGCATCCGTTGCATAGTTACCGTTGATAACGGCAAAGTCAACTTCATCACGGGCGCGTGGCAACTGAGCTGCTTCTAATTCAATGATGTCGATATCATATTTACTGTTATCAGCGATATCAGCTTTTGATGCAGTCAATGGATCGATATTGTCTTTTAGGGTAATCCAACCAAGATCATTCATCATAACCAAGGCACGTGCAAAGTTGCTTGGATCGTTTGGTGCAGAGACACTCATGCCTTTGAAAGCAGCGTCAAGCGTGTTCTTTTTACCTGAGTAAATACCAAGCGGAGCCGTTGGTACTTGGAATGCTTCTACTAGATCAAGATTGTTTTCTTTTTTGAAATTATCAAGATAAGGCTTGTGCTGGAAAATATTGATATCCAAATCACCTTCAGCCAATGCAAGGTTAGGGCGCACATAGTCAGTAAAGGCAATCAGTTCAACTTCATAACCTTGAGCTTCAAGTGAGCCTTTTACTTGGTTACGTACCATATCGGCAAAGTCACCTTCGGTAGTGCCGATAATGATTTTTGTATGCTCAGGATCGATATCACTAGCAGCAGTTTCTGTAGTTGATCCTTCAGTCACAGGCTCTTGGGTCGCTTCTGGTGCTGATGAATTGCTACAGCCAACTAACACTAGGCCTGATACACCAACAGCGGCAAATGCAGTCGCCAACTGACGGCTGATATCTGTTAATTTCATGGAACTTCCTTAATAAGAGATATGGGATAAAGGGTTAAATAATGACCATTAAAAAAGCAACATTATCAATAGTAATGCTGCTGAGTTAACGGCTGTTAATTTAGTAACAAAATTAAAGGGTCTCAGTAACAAAGTCAAGCGTTTTGCTTAGTATGAATCGGCATGAAGCCTTGAATATTATTCATATAAGCATTGTCTTACTTGGTTTTGTTTTTTATTGGAACCGTTTCTAGCGTTTATCCAAGCGAGTGGCTAACCAGTTACCAGAGGCTTGAATCGAAATGACCATTATCGATAATACGATGACGATAAAAATCATCACCTCAGTTTGATAACGATAATAGCCATAACGAATGGCCAAATCACCCAGACCGCCACCACCAATCATACCCGCAGCTGCTGAATAAGAGAGCAGGCTGATACAAAGTATAGTCACGGACAATACCAGTCCTGAACGGGCTTCATTGAGTAAAACCTTGATAATGGTCAAAGGCCGTGCGCCCATCGATTCAGTGGCTTCAATAATACCGCGCGGCACTTCACGTAAGTTTTGCTCGACCAAACGGGCAAAGTAAAACGAACCCGCGATAGCGAGTACTAATGATGCGGCAATAGGGCCAATACCAGTACCTACAATGGCCTTAGTAAAGGGGCTCATAGCAATCATTAGAATCACAAAAGGGAACGCACGCATAAAGTTGGTGATACCACCAAGCACACCATACAATGTCTTGTTTTGCAAAAACTGTCGATCACTGGACAAAAATAAAAATATGCCAAACAGACCACCAATGACAATGGCGACTGTTGTAGAAATACCAAGCATAATAAAGGTATCGACAAAGGCACTTATAATTTCTTTGCGCAGCACCAACAATTTATCTATCGAGGCGGATAATTCACTACCAGTTAACATGTTTTTTCTCCTGCCTCATTAGTCTTCGTGCACTAAGCCTTGGCCAATAGGGGTGGTTGCCTGAATCAGACCATCTTTGACATCTGCAACTTCTAGTAGTTGTCCTTGATGTAGCAATGCGGCGCGATCGCAGAGTCTACGAATGACACTCATCTCATGAGTCACAATGACAATGGTGACTCCAAGTTGCTCATTGATATCACGTAAGCATGTCAGCAAACTACGGGTCGTCGCAGGATCTAGCGCACTGGTTGGCTCATCGGCCAACAGTACTTTTGGACTGGGTGCAATTGCGCGGGCAATACCAACACGCTGCTTTTGTCCACCTGATAGCTGGGCAGGGTAGTGGCCAGCACGGTCGGTTAAATCAACGATTGCTAGACAATCCATAACGCGTTTATGAATATCACGGCTTGGATAACCAGAGATTTTTAAGTTAAATGCCACGTTATCAAAAACAGTTTGATTAGACATCAGGTTAAATTGCTGAAAAATCATACCAATATTATGACGTGCGATACGCAGCTCACTGGCAGATAACGTTGTTAAGTCAGTACCATCGATGATGACTTGACCAGCATCTGGGCGTTCCAGCATATTAATCAGACGCAATAAGGTTGATTTACCGGCACCTGAATATCCCATTAGGCCGAATATTTCGCCTTGTTGGATAGTGAGAGATGTCGGCTCAACGGCAGTAAACCAATGCGGTTTGCCGTTTTTGTCCTTGATTGATCGGTCGCTTAAGAAGCTTTTGGTCACATCGTTTAAGACAATCATGTCATTCATGGAGGGCTCAAAATTCAATAATATTTTAATAGTCATAAACGTATTGTTTCGCTTCTACTACTGTGTAAGAAGCCAATTAAAAAACAACCGTCAACAACCCTATAATAAGGGGCGCTAATATAGCATATTATCAAGCACTTTGGATATGCACATCCGTGACACGCTTATGACTAATAGCTATTAGGCGTAAGAACTTTGAGGAAACGAGAGGATAGTGAAGTCGTGATAGGAAATGTGCATCTGATAGCACGATTAACTAATCATGCTGGTGGTAATGTGGATCATGCTCGACTGGTATGATGACTAAAAACCGAGTATGGCCATTCAGGGTATCAGTGAGAATACGGCCCTGATGTGCGGTGACAATTTGCGACACTAGAGACAAGCCTAGTCCAGAGCCTTTATTTTTTTGCTGTAAACGTACAAATGGACTGAATACTTCTTCACGTTTGTCTTCAGGAATACCTGTACCTTCGTCAATCACTGCTAGTACTGCATATTTCGGTAATGGGCGTACAGGTTCCGCTTTGGCTTTCTTTATATGCTTGGCAAATAGGCTTTCTTTGCGTGGTGAACTCTGAGTTTCAACGGCATTTTGATCATTATCTTTAGAATCATTCTGCATGCTGGTTTTGGTGTTATTTTTCGCGATGCCAGAATCAATAGATGCCTTATTCGTTTTTTGAGCGTCTTTTGAATGAATACTTATATCGCTATCAGTAGACACCTCAGTATCGGGGACGATTCTCCAAATAACTTTTTTGATTCTGTCGGTCAAATCATTGGTAAAGCTATAATAGTCGGCAATCAATGAAGATTCGCTACTGGTCTCTACTGTGTCGCTGAGGTTTGTTGAATTTTTAGTAATATCAGCATCAGTCTGTTTATCGTTAGCATTGTCTTCTATAAGAGTAACACTAGCTTCTAGGTTTTCGTCATCAGTATCTGGCGTAATGCTTGTACCGTTTTTATAGATAGGCGGTGCTGGTAATATATCTTTGGTATCTGTTATTTCAGACTTGCTCTTATCGATAGTATTCAACGAATCATCTAAATCTGAAGCGTTGTGAGTGCCATTTTCGCTGACATCGATGGGTGCATCATATGATTCGAAATCAGAGCTTCCATAATCAGCAAAGCTGTTGCATAACACGGTTTGTAGCAGATAGTCAGGAACGTTATCAGCTTCATCGATCGTTTGAACACCGTACAGTAATACTGTCACTGGCGGTTTGCCATGTAACATTGCATTGGTTAGTAAGTTGCGGATTAAGTGAGTCAACATCGATGACTGGCCATCAATGACGATGTGCTCACCAATTAGAGTGGCTTCAGGATAATGCTGACGCTCTTGATTGACTAAGTCGTATAAATCTAAATGCTCAACTTGTTGCAGGGCATGACCAGCATCTAAACGGCTGACCAGTAAAATACTCTCTACTAAATCATTAAGTCCTGATAAGTCGCGATTGATTGCATGAGCACGCTTATCAAATTTTGCTTTGGTATCGGTTGGTAACGAACCAGTCAGCATGTCCATCATTTCGATTTGCAGGCGAATACGCGTAATGGGCGTACGTAGCTCGTGGGAGGCATGTGCTAATAGCAAATTATTAGCATCGATAAGATGTTCGATTTTTTGTGCAGCTTGGTTAAATCCGCGTGCCAATGAAGCAATCTCATCGTTACCGCGAGCATTCACTCGTACTGTAAAGTCGCCATCACCCAACTGAGTCATCTGTTGGCTCATCTGATTGATACGCCAAGTAATGGTTCGAGCAATCCACCATAGGACACCTGCCATAATAAATAGCAGCAATAGAGTGCCTGTGAATAAATTCAGGGCAGCAGAGAGTACGGGTTTTTTGGGAGGTAAGCGTGATTCATACAATAATGTATAGCCAGTAGTGCTATAGACCTGAGCTTGCTTGGTAGGGGAGGTTTCTGCAAACGAAGGGAACACACGAGATAACAAAGAAGGCGGTTCTGGCAGCTCTAGCGGTAAGTCACTGTTGTCTGTTTGCATGAGCAGCCGACCTTGGCTGTCATACAAGCCCATCTTAGCTTGTAACGACTCATCAAAAATATCAAAGCTTTTTTTAACCACTGCCAGCATAAACCGAGACTGTAAGCGATTGTCTCGGCTAATGGAAGTATTCAGTTCATGCAGGAATGGGTCTATCTGTCCCAAGATTTGTGTAGCGAGTACTTCTGAGCGAATACCTGCATCTTTATCATGCACAAGTTGCGTCAACAGCACCATAGCCACTGCAAATAAGATAAGTGCCATCATGACACTGGCAAACAACTTGGCAAATACGGAACGAAAACCCAACTGCTGCATTAAACCATCTCTATTATTGAACGCTTATATCGATGCATCCTGTTAATTCTGTAAAACTGAATCAACAGGATGGTTGTTTTCTCGATCTATCAGCTGTTTTCTATGATCAAACCTGATCAGTGGCAAATTGATAACCGACACCGCGTACCGTGATGATACGTTTTGGCTGGCGTGGATTATCTTCGATTAAAGCGCGCAAGCGTGAGATATGTACATCAATGGCACGATCAATGTTGTCTGAGCTATCATCGTTTGGCATGGCTTGCCAAAGCTGCTCACGATTCAGTACTTTACCAGAATGTGTGGCAAAATAATGCAACAATTGGAACTGATGCGTCGTCAAACGTACAGCTTCATCATCGATAGTAACTTCATGGCTATCAGGGAATACGCTCAAACGGCCAAAAGTCAAACTGTCTGACTGGCTATCTGCTTGATTCGGTTGCTCGTGACGACGAATGACAGCACGAATACGTGCTAGCAGTTCACGCGGTTCAAAAGGCTTAGAGATATAGTCATCAGCACCCATTTCAAGACCTAACACGCGATCGGTCGTATCACCTTTCGCTGTCAGCATGATGATTGGCACTTTGTTGGTCATATTGTTTTTGTTGCCGCGAATTTTTTGACACACCTGCATACCATCCATATCAGGTAGCATCAAGTCAAGAACAACTAAGTCAATATCACGCTCTTTGGTGTCTAATAATTCAAGACCTTCTTGACCAAGACCTGCATGATGCACATCATAATAATTCATGGTTAGGTAGTCACTGATCAATTCAGCTAAATCAGGATCATCTTCAATCAATAAAATTTGCTTACTCATGGGTTATCCTCTAGTTGTTGTTATGGTTTATCAAAAGTTTAATATGCTCTGATATTTAAATCATGACAAATACATCGATGGTTTTAATTTCTAAAGCATTCAAACCGTTAAGCCTCTAAGATTTCAAAGTTTCTTTCAAAAGTAATTGGTTTCAGAAGTGAAAAGTATCTAGCCAGTAGTTAGTTCTTAGTAATTTATAATACTTGGCTAATGCGATATATCATACTGCTATATTGCCTAATTAGGCTGTTACAAAACAAGAGAGGCTTTGTTAATATTTCTACACAATGTAACTGTCGGTATGAATGACTACGAAACATTGACCTTTTTGCCATCAGAATCAAGCGGCAAATCAGCCAAACAAATCAGACTGTCATTGCTAATACCTGCAATCAGATATTGTTCTGTCGAGGGGTTGTACTCGACTACCTCAATAGGGTAGCGTTTTAAATGCTGGTCTTGTCCGATAATCCATACATTAGCCGTCAATGGCGTGAGTGGTTTATATGGTGGCGTTTGCAACTCTGTCAAGTCGACATCATGTAGCGCACGTTTAGGCACAATAGTACCCACGTCTATCTGACCATAGTTGACTCGCCCGGTTACTTGCATATTTGGTAATAACTGCTTACGACTGACCTCATTGTCAATAACATCAACATTGACCATAAGTCTTTTCGGTTGACTGGTCGCAGTCAGCTTACTGATTTGTCCCGTAAATTTTTCTAAGATATTTTCAGCAGTAAAATTGACAGTTTGACCTACCGACAGTTGCGGTTCAGCTTGAATAGGTAGCATAGCGGTAAAGTGTAATTTAGTCTCATCGCTAAATTTTAGGAGTAGCATTCGAGCTTCTAGCTTTTGACCTGCTTTTGCATACAGGTTTTCTACACGTCCTGAAAAGCTAGCACGGATAGTAATCAATTTATACTGAGGCTTTGAGCTCTCTATGCCTTTACTATTATTAACCTCACCATCACTTGAGCTAGCTATAGCTGCATTTGTCGTTAATGGCTCTGTGCCATCAGATAAAGCCTTCTTAATGGTTGTATCATTATTTACTGAAGGTTGATTGGGTTTAGCGTTTGCGATGGTATCTTGAGCATTAGTCTGTTTGGCAACATCAGTACCACTTTGCACCTCAGTGTCTTGATCAGGCTTATCTGAATCTGCCGCTGTATCGTCTGATATATCGGATGAGTTGACTGTTCTACTTTCTGTTTCCAATCGTCGGACAATGAGTAACGGTGTGTCTTTTTCTACCCATTGACCTTTAGTAACTAAGACTTTTTCTACATTAATTGGGTGTACTGTCACAAATTGGGTTTGTTTGATAGGTTCTATATTGCCTTGCAGACCAAGGCTAGGCTGGTAACGTGAAGATTTTATACTCAATATATGATCAGGTGTAATGGTAACACTATCGTCAGTAATGATAACAGGAGTGTCTACTGCCGGATGGTTTTCAGTGGCTACTGGATTATCGGTAGGCGCTGGCGGCTGACAAGCAGCAATGAGTAGAGCACTCAATAAATAGCTGCTGTTTTTAAAGATTTTGGGAGCTGTCATCGCGTTCACCATAGTAGTTATTATTTTATTATATAGTGAATTACAGTGCGGTGAAATGACTGCTAAACACTTACTTAACGTTATAAAAATTCGACTAATAGACCAAATAATGTCAGTCATGACAAACGTATCTAGCATAATAACTCTCTAGCCTACTGGTCAGTTCGTATATTAAGTCGATTATGACTAGAAAAGGGTTGATAACTGTGTTAAAAACGAACCTAACAAAGAATTTTGATACATTTTTATCACAAAAGAAAATTGTCCAGCAATATTTTGATCGTTTCTATATAATGTAAAAATATCATAAAGTTGTCGACTGTTTTTTTTGATTGGAGTGTTCAATATTTAAATTATCGTTTAAGTCATTAAAAAATGCTTTGCGTAATATAAAAAGTACCTTCATTTTAATGAGTAATATTAACAGTGCAGTGGTTCGCCCAAAACGCGAAGAGTTAGGCTCAATTTTCTAAGCTTATTAATAAAAAAGTGCGTATAGTAACTCATGTTGACAGCATGTTTGGTGGGTCAATACTGACAGATAGTGGGTTCGCTGTCATAACATATGGTAATGCAAGTTTAGCCGTTCGTATCAATCCAATAGTGAATGATACGACATGTTGAAATAACAGTTAAAATTTTGTATTGATCGATAGAATTACGAACAAATAGTCGTTTATAGGACAATGATAATGGAAAATGATTTTAGTGGTTTGAAAGTAATGGTAATTGATGATTCAAAAACCATTCGCCGCACCGCAGAGACTTTGCTTCAAAAAGCGGGCTGTGAAGTTGTGACTGCTATTGACGGTTTTGATGCTTTAGCAAAGATTGTTGATAACAACCCAGATATTATTTTTGTCGATATTATGATGCCACGTTTAGATGGTTATCAGACTTGTGCCTTGATAAAAAATAACCCTGATTATGCGAAAAAGCCAGTCATTATGCTGTCTTCTAAAGATGGTCTATTTGATAAAGCACGTGGTCGTATTGTTGGTTCTGATGAGTATCTGACCAAGCCTTTTAGTAAAGACGAGCTGTTTGAGGCGATTAACCAATACCGTTAATACGTCAAATGCTGGCATTAGCAACAGAGTATGTACGTCTAATATAAATTTTCGTTTAGGCTTATTGTTGGTATGATTTATGCATGTTGTTTTAGGTTGGGTGGTACGGTCAAAATACCTAACATGAGTGACAATTAATGATAGTTACTCAGTATTTCATAACAACTGTTAAGAAAGTGATGTTGCCAATTATTTTTGCCGATTCACTTTCGTTCGGGTTGTCTCAATAATATAACGACATATCCTCTTGGATATTTTCGAAAATAAAGGAAATCCCTATGACTACCGTTTTAGTCATTGACGACTCGCCATCTGAGATGGCGAAATTTCGCGATATGCTTGCTAGGAATGACTTTCAAGTCCTAGAAGCAACAAATGGTGAGCAAGGCTGTCAAATGGCAGTTGACCACTTGCCAGACGTCATTTTGATGGATGTAGTAATGCCTGAGATGAATGGCTTCCAAGCTACTCGAAAGATTACTCGTGATAAAGCCACTGCTCATATTCCTGTGATTATGATCAGTACTAAAAATCAAGAAACAGATAGAGTTTGGGGAAAGCGTCAAGGCGCTAAAGAGTATATCGCCAAACCAGTTGATGAAAATGGATTGGTTAATATCATTCGCAAAGTAATGGAGTAGCTTGTGGCTTCCAAAGGTTTTATTGAGCTTCTGCGTTTAGCAGATTTGGCACGCGCACGCAAAAGTGGTCGCCGCGGTGGACAAGAGTATGACTGGCAAGGTGTAGTATTTGAGATTGGTGGACAACGTTTGGTTGCGCCGATGGGTCAGGTATCAGAAGTACTAGCCATGCCAGAATTTACCAGCTTGCCTTTAGTAAAACCTTGGATGCTGGGTATTGCCAATATTCGTGGACGCCTATTACCAATAACGGATTTGTCCCGTTTTCTACAGGTTCCTAGCCGCTTAACGCAAATGAGCCAACGTAAAGTCATTGTCATCGATCATGACAATCTCTTTTCAGGACTGGTGGTAGATCAAGTGATTGGTATCGAACAATTTACGCATGATCAATACCGTGCAGAGGCAATTGAATCCAGTTCGCCTTTTGCACCTTATAATCATGGTAGATTTTTTAAAAATGAGCAAGACTGGTATGTTTTTATGCCCAGTTTACTTGCACAAGACTTGCAATATACCGATGCTGCAATATAGCTATCGATAACAGATATCTGACTGTTAAGGCTATGATCAAGTAATAGCGCACGATACGGTACGGTTGGATATCAGCATTCACACAGGCTTTGTTAATCACTGTTGTTTTTATAACAATGAGATTGTCAAAGTCAGTCACGATAAGACTTTGATGATTGTTTTAAAGGAATATGCACGATGAGTGATGTTATAAATAAACCTGTAGCTGGTACACCCAATTCAACAGCGGGTGGCACAAACGCTAATAGTGAGTGGAAGTTATTATTAGCACTTTTTGTTTTAATAAGTGTGGCTTGTCTGATTTGGTTGTTGAATTCTTTATCATCAGTGAGTCAGTATTTTTTAGACTTTACTCAATCAGTTGTTTTGCCTGTGGTTGTGTTTGTGATAGGGGTGCTAGGAATAGTATTTGCTCTGTACCAATTACTTAAACAGCGTGGTGGTTCAGAACGATTACTTATTGAAAAAGAAACATTACGTCGTCGCCAAGAAGCAGAAGCTGAGTCTGAGCGCGCGCGTCAAATCCAAGAAGAAAGCGAGCGTAACCAGGTAGCTATTCTGCGTTTGCTTGATGAATTGGGTGATTTGGCAGAAGGTGATTTAACTGTTAATGCAACCGTATCAGAAGATTTCACTGGCGCCATTGCTGACTCAGTGAACTTTGCAATTGACCAACTTCGTCAGTTGGTACTGGTCATTAACAATACGGCCGATCGTGTTTCGCAGTCTTCGGAACAAACGCAGATGAATGCGGTTGAGCTTGCTGAAGCATCTGAGCATCAAGCACAAGAAATCGCTGGTGTATCAGCAGCCATCAATGAGATGACAATCTCGATTGACCAAGTTTCAAATAACGCTTCAGAATCTGCAACTGTTGCTCAGCGCTCAGTTGCCATTGCCTACAACGGTGCAGAAGTTGTACAGCGCTCTATTGAGGGTATGAACGTTATTCGTGATCAGATTCAAGAAACATCAAAACGTATCAAACGTCTGGGTGAGTCTTCGCAAGAGATTGGAGATATCGTTAACTTGATTAATGATATTGCTGACCAAACCAACGTCTTAGCATTGAATGCTGCGATTCAGGCATCGATGGCTGGTGAAGCAGGTCGAGGCTTTGCGGTTGTTGCTGATGAAGTACAGCGTCTGGCTGAGCGCTCAGCTAATGCAACCAAACAGATTGAAACACTGGTAAAAACTATTCAGGCAGATACCAACGAAGCAGTTGTATCAATGGAGTCGACAACCTCTGAAGTTGTACGTGGTGCGCGGTTAGCAAAAGATGCTGGTGAAGCACTAGAAGAGGTACAGAGCGTTTCTAACACATTGGCTGATTTGATTCAGAACATCTCAAATGCTGCACTACAACAGGCTGAGTCTGCTGGACATATCTCACATACCATGAATATCATTCAAGATATTACTTCACAAACATCCTCTGGTACGATGGCAACTGCACGATCTATTGGTGAGCTGAGCGAAATGGCAGCAGCACTACAAGAATCCGTAACAGGCTTTAAAGTATTGAGTGATGATGAGCTGCTGGATAACGAGCAAGCATTATCAGCAAGTGCATGATGATCATGTTGGGCATTATTTGAGCACTAGTAAGTTAAGGCTTAGAGGTTCTACAGTATTTTATATTAATATGTTAATTACATTACTATGTAAATGATAATGGTTTACTTCGGTAATTATAGGTAGCAGGTGACGTGAATAAATTTATTCAAATAGACGGCCACGCTAACAAGCACATTAAACCAATACTAGTCGAGGCTTCTGTTCAGGAAAACAGCCTAGATATAAGGCAATGGCAACGATACATAGAACAAGAAATTGGCTTTTTTCTGCCAGATGTTCAGTTACAGTGGTTAACCAATGCGATTGAACACACTGCATCGTCATATGGATTAACTGCTCAAACTCTATGGTATCAGTTGCCAAAAAATAATGAGATGCGTCAACAGCTATTAGATAACGTACTTATTCATGAAAGTCGTTTTTTTCGTTATATACCTTCTATCAATTTTGTTACAGAGTATGCATTACAGCATCATCGAGTACGGTTAGCTGCTACCAACATCAATACTAATATTAGTATTAAACGTGACTCTGATGAATTGTTTCGCATTTGGAGTGTCGGCTGTGCAAGTGGCCAAGAAGTTTGGTCATTGGCGATGAGTTTAGCCTCAGAGCAGCTAGAAAAATATACGATACTGGGTACAGATATTAGCCATCAAGCGATTAAGAGAGCACAGTTAGCGCATTATGATCAGCGACAGAAGTTGTTAATCCCAGACTGTTGCCAGCAGTTTATTCAGCCATTGTGTGCTAATAGCGCAATTAGAAAACCGAATTTTTGTGACTCAACTATAACGAAAGAAATGATAGCAAGTAACCAAGCACACTGGCAAATAGTGCCAAGCTTGCAACAGTATGTTAGCTTTGCTTTACATAATATTATCGAACAAAAACCACCCACTCCGCATCTCCAAAATGTCATTATTTGCCAAAATATGTTGCTGTACTTTCGCAAGTTTGATCAGCGCGATATTTTAGCAAGACTATCAGATCAGTGTGCGTTAGGTGGTTATATTATATTGGCTCCAGGTGAGGCGTTGTTTTGGCGTCCTTCAAATATGCGCCGTATTGCGCACCCACAGGTTAATGTGTGGCAAAAAATTAATGCCTAAATTAGTGCTTAGACGAGTTAGGATGACCCTATGAAAAACCAGCCCAATGACATAGTGACGCTTGAGTGGTTATTGCCACTATTTAATCAGCAACTATCACAGATAGCTGATGGCTGGCAATTAGGTGATGACAGCACTAATTATGAGCAGATGGTGAAAAACTACCATCAAGTTGGTGGCGCGCTGACGATGATTCGCCTACCTCTGTTAGCAGATCTTGCTAATAAGCTGAGTTTATTGGTCGAGGCAAGTGGTCACGATAATATTTCTATCAATAACAGCCGTATCGGTCAGTTTGCGCATAGATTGTTAGAGCGTGAGCTCAATCAATATATGCGTACTACTAGCCACAACACGACGCTGATTAACAATGCTGCTAATGACCTTGCCCAAGCACTATCAGATCTAGGTATAGCAATAGAGTCGACAGAAATATCTGCGGCTAGTCAGTATGAAGGCTTAGATAGTCACACTATCGATGACAATATTATTGATAGTATCAAAGTAATGTTTCCTGAAAGTGGAGCGACCGTACAATTAGAAGGTCATCATTACCAACAGTTATTATTGGTTTGGCGCCAGCAAGTACAAGAATTATTGATGGCCAACACCAACCAGTCGTCTTTATTGACGGTATTAGGCAGAGTTAGCCAATATTTATGGCAAGCCTCTCAGATTGCAGATGTACAACGTCTTTGGTACTTAACTGAGTTATGGTTAAACGATCTTGCTAATAATGATACACCACTACCTGAGAGTTACGCCACACTGTTAAATCAGTTGGATCAAGTGATAGAGTTTCATGCGGAGCAAACCGAGCTCTCATCGAGTACTGTTAGAAGCTTGATCATCAGGGTCTATATTGAATTAAGTACCCTTACAAAAAATAGCAAGAGCACTCAGTCCGTACTGAATATTTTGCCGCACAGCGCTGCATCAGCATTGCGTTTTTTACCGCGCATACTCAGTGAGCTTGAAACACTTATTTTTAATCTGGATAATCCAGACACAATTTTAGACCCTCTACAAAAAATACAGCGCCAACTCGAGAGTCGAGGTTGGATGTACTATGTAGCACAAGTGGAGTCCATTCTTACAGATCTAGAGTATGCACTGTCATCAAAAACAGGATTTGCACAAGAGCAATGGCAAATTGAGCGTCAACTTCAAGAGCTATACAATGCGCTTTATAATACCGAACAGACGATATCTCTAAAGATTGGAGATGCTGCCTCTTTTATCACAATACCTGATGATATCGATACACAATCTGAAAGTAGTCAGATTGTAACTGCCACAGATGGTAACTTGCGTGAGCTTCGTATCGCAGTAGAAGATGTCAAACAAAGCTTTCATGAATATGTACAGCGCCAAGATATTTATTTGCTGCCTACAGCTACTGACTTCTCTAAGATTGGTGATGCTTTTGTTGAGATGGGTTTGCCAGAAATTTGTGAAACCATCGATGCGCTATCCAATATATTCACACAGTTAGCAGTTCATGAGATAGCAACGCTTAGTTGGGACGTCACTCAGGCATTGGCTGAGGGATTGACATCTATTGAGCTGCTACTGGACTATCTTGCGCAGCAGGTTTTTGATCAAAAGTTATTGACTCAGGCACATGAATATACTGTTAAAGCCACAGATCTGCTTAATGACTATATTGCCGCACCAGACACCGTCAATGAGACTTTCCTTACCCAAAAGCCAGCCGCAACTAATGTAACCCGTTATGATGATAGTGGTGAATTGGCCCCTACCAGTGCTCAGTCTATTGATGCTGAAGCTTTGACTGATATCAGTGTAGATGAGGCTTTTGTGCAAGAGCAAGGTGCTATTGATAACGATAGGATAGAGAGTGAATCGTTAGCAAAAGCACGCACGCAAATTCAGCCTGATAACTTTGAGACAGATGCAGATATTCGTGAAATCTTTATTGAAGAGGCGACCGAAGTCATTGCTGATCTAGAAGATTTCTTGCCTATTTGGCAACAGGATGCACAAGACTTAACACCGTTAACGGAAGTGCGTAGAGGTTTCCATACTCTAAAAGGCTCAGGCCGTATGGTAGGTGCCTTTAGTATCAGTGAGATGGCATGGTCAATCGAAAATCTGCTGAATCGCCTTTTAGATAAGACATTGCCTGTCACTGATACGGTTGTAAATCTAGTCATTGAAACAGTAAAGAAATTGTCTGCATTGGTCACAGATTTTGAAGCGCAGCAATTACCAAGTTTAGATCCTGCTGTTACGATTCTGCAAAGTCACAATTTAATGATGCAGCAACCGATGAATGCTGGATTAAACGTGTCTGAGCCTGTTAAATCTGAGTTATTAGGCACTCCCGACACGATTTATGACTCTCAAACGATAAGTGATAACGATGAAAGCACACGTATCACTGCTTCATTATCTGATGTCGAGATTCCTGCAGTACTCTTACCATTCATGCAATCCCCTGATCAGCTAGCCGCTGATGCTAACGATGCAGATCCCGATATTAAAGAGATATTTATAGAAGAAGCCAATGAGGTACTGGCTGAAATCGTACCTTTATATGAAAATTGGTGCCAGTCACCAAATGATTTAAATGGATTGACAGATATTCGTCGCGGCTTCCATACCTTAAAAGGTTCTGGTCGGATGGTAGGTGCCAACTATACTGCTGAGTTGGCTTGGGCGATAGAAAATATGCTCAATCGTATCTTGGATAGTAGTATTGCAGTTTCAGAAGATATGAGTCAGCTTATTGCCGACGTATTGGCTGCTTATCCTTCAATGCTACTAGTATTTGAAAATAACAGTCAAGATTACCCAACGACGCTACCACTTTGGATTGCCTGCGCCAATGCTTATAGTAAGCAGCAAGGTAATGAGTTCAGTTATTCAGCTTTGTATCAGAATAATAAAGTGTCCAATGGGTCTGGTGCTGAGGGTACTCAAGCGTCATTATTATCATCTGAGTCAGATGATGCCACTTCTGTACATGATACTGTCAACAAAGAGATGGATGCTACGCTGCAGACGATTAACTCTGTCAATGAAATGATAGCAGAAGCATCTATTATCATAGCGCCTCAAAGCGATGAAGAGAAAGCGTTTTTTAATATCTTTATCGATGAAGCAGAAGAGTTATTACAGGAAATAGACCAGTTCGTTGATGAGCATCAAGATGAGTCTCATATTGAAGTAACAGATGATATTGTACGTGCATTCCATACACTGAGAGGAGCTTCTGGTTCCAGGGCTCTCGCTGCTATCAGTGAAGTGAGTGCGACCATAGAGCATAGTTTAGAGTTATTACAACAGAAAGATAAAGCTATGAATACTCAGCATTTAGAGGCACTAGCGAAGTCTTCTACGCTCATGGATGGTTATTTAAACAGCTATAAGCAAAACGTTCAACCAAAAAACATATCGGTAAAAGATGCACAAAGCCAAGAAGACCTAGCTTCATTGCAGGCGATGCTTGGTGGACAACATGTCGTTAGTGATACTGAAGTTATATCCGATAACAGACCAACGATAGAGCAGTTATTGGATGATAATATTGATGAATTACTAGATGCTCAATGGGAGTTGGATGATGCATTTAACCAAGCTGAAATAGAAAATATCCAAGACTACATAGAGCAGCAAATATCACAAATAAAGTATTTATCCAATAAAGCACAACCATTTCCAAAGTTCACCTCGATTCTCGATGAGCTAGTTAATACCTATAGCTATCTAAACGATAATCCTGAAAAAGCAAGAGATACAGACATTCAAGCTATTTTACATAC
This sequence comes from Psychrobacter sp. TPE 89C, assembly GCF_055522395.1. NCBI lineage: Bacteria > Pseudomonadati > Pseudomonadota > Gammaproteobacteria > Moraxellales > Moraxellaceae > Psychrobacter > Psychrobacter sp. TPE 89C. The sequence continues at coordinate 38,461 of NZ_JBVFXW010000004.1, read as the reverse complement.
TGGTCACGCTCAGTTGGTTGGTCTGTTTGATGCATTAGCGGGTAGTACGTCACTGAAAGTGGACCAGAAAGTTATTGCGAACCTGCAAAGTATTTACCATACGGATGATAGTGGTGAAGATAAGGATGGTTTCGTCGTTCGAGCGATATCAGCCCCTGATCTAGAGCTTGAATCTATCGATACTGACGCTGAGTTACTAGAAATATTCTTAGAAGAAGCGCAAGAGCTCGACACGGCATTAGACGAGAGCTTCAACAAATGGCGTTCGGATATTAGCAACGTTAATGCTCTAAAAGTGTTGCAACGTCATCTGCACACTATTAAAGGCGGGGCACGGATGGCAGGCATTAGCAGTATTGGTGACCTGACTCACGAAGCTGAAAGCGTTTATGAAGCATTTGTAGAAAACAGACGAGTACCGACAGTCCAATGGCTTGAAATTATGCAAATAGTGCAGGACACAATGTCATTGCAAGTTATGCATATTGTGAGTTATAAAAAGTCATTTTTTGCCTCAGAACTTATTGTGCAGTTACAGCAGCTTCTAAAAGCACCAGTCTTGCCAGAAATGGTAGAGCTGATCATACCCGTGCCAAAAAATCACTTTGAATCTGAAATACAAAGTAAGGCTATTAATAATACACCTAGTAGATATGAGGTATTAGATAGCGCAAGTTTAGATAGAATGATTAAACAGTCATGGGCTAATGGTTTGCCAGACCCTGACATATTATCGGTATTTCTAGAAGAAGCAGAAGCGCTTACCAATCGTAATAAGTATCTGCAGTTGTTCTTAGCAAATACGGGTAATAAAACAGCATTACAAGCGCTACAGCGTGACTTGCATACCCTTAAAGGTGGTGCGCGAATGGTGGCTGCTACTGGGGTTGCAGATTTAGCTCGTGAGATGGAGTCTGTCTACAAAGATTTTGTAGACAACCGCCGTCCTGTTACCAAAAAAGTATTAGAACTATTAATTGCTAGTCATGATTGGTTAGCTGACGCGGTGTTTGTTCTTAGACAGAATGTCAATCCGCCAACACCTGCGTTACTCATTGAGGCGTTACAGCAATTTGGCAAAAATCCTGATAGTTTAAAGCAAGTACCGAAAGAGTCTTTACAGTCTCAACGTGAAGCAATATTGATTGCTAAAGAAAAGCAAGATTCACAATATCTGGCAAAAGATATCAGTGAAATGCCATCGATGAACGTCAGCACAAACCAAGACGATCAGAGTGCTAGCAGTAATGAAATGATTCGTATCTCAGGTGGTTTGATTGAGCATATGATTAACTTGTCTGGTGAGTCAGCCATTAACCGTGCTCGTATCGATATGGGTATGAGTAGCTTGACTAACAGCATCGAAGATATGGGCATTACCGTACAGCGACTGGCTGATCAGTTACGTCGAATGGAAATCGAACTTGAAGCACAAATTTTGTCTCAAATAGATGATGAATTGATTCAAAATGAAGACTTTGATCCTCTCGAGATGGATCAATACTCTTCTCTAAATCAACTATCAAAATCTTTGACAGAGTCAGCATCGGATTTGATTGATATTAATCATACGTTATTAGAAAAAACACGTGATAGCGAAAGTCTTCTATTGCAGTTATCACGGACACAAACTGAACTACAAGACGGTCTTATGAACTCGCGTATGGTACCATTTACGCATCTGACACCACGTCTTGAACGAATTGTACGCCAAACAGCGAATGAGCTTAATAAATCTGTTGAGCTCACGATCATCAATGCTGATGATGAGATGGATAGAACCATTCTCGAGCGTATGACTTCACCACTTGAGCATATGCTACGTAATGCTGTCGATCATGGTATTGAAAATACTTCGACACGTCTCAGAGCAGGTAAGGAACGTAGTGGGCATATTACTCTTGAAGTCAATCGCGAAGGTAGTGAGATTGTCATTCAGTTAACGGATGATGGTCGCGGGATTGATGTAGAAGCCGTTCGTAACAAAGCCATTTCTCAAGGGCTTATTGATGCTAGCGATACTAGTCTAACCGACCTTGATATCATGCAATACATCTTTAATGCTGGATTAAGTACCAGCAAACAAGTGACGCAGATTTCTGGACGCGGCGTAGGCATGGATGTGGTGATTAGTGAGATTCGTCAGTTAGGTGGCTCTGTGTCAGTTGTCTCAGAGCTCGGTAAAGGCTCTCGTTTTACGATGCGCCTACCGCTGACGGTTGCTGTATCTGATGCTTTAGTTGTACGTGCTGCTGATCGTTATTATGCGATACCACTGGTACAGATTGAACGAGTAGTGCGGGTTAATCCAGACAAACTGTACGACTACTACCAATCAGGCGATGCAACGTTGAATTTTGAAGACGTCGATTATCGAGTGCGCTATTTAAATGAGATTTTATCAGGTAACAAACTGAACGAGTTGGTTGTTAATACCAATACGAGTCTACCGCTCATTATCATCAAAAACCGTACTGGACAGAATATCGCGCTACAAGTTGATCAGATTGCAGGCTCACGTATTGAGGTGGTTGTAAAACCTTTAGGACAACAGTTATCGCACCTATCAGGTATATCAGCCGCTACCATTATGGGTGATGGCTCGGTAATGCTCATCTTGGATCTGATTGCTCTCATGCGTAATGCACAGATGACTCAAAATATACCGCAATCTATAGACTCTAAACGAGGAAGCTTAGAATCTAAGTCAACTATTTTAGTAGTCGATGACTCAGTCACTGTACGTAAAGTGACGTCGCGCTTCTTGGAGCGTCAAGGGTTCAATGTGGCGCTTGCGAAAGATGGTGTTGATGCGATCGAGATATTACAAGACATGATACCAGACATGATATTGTTGGATATTGAGATGCCACGCATGGATGGTTTCGAGGTCGCTACTCAAGTCAGATACAGCAAGCGCTTACAGCATATCCCAATTATTATGATTACATCACGTACCGGCGAAAAGCATCGTGAGCGAGCTCTGGAAGTTGGTGTGAATGATTACATGGGTAAGCCGTTCCAAGAACAAGCACTACTCAATAAAATCCAGCATATACTGGGTGAGAGGGTCAGTCTAACTCATGAAGGATAATACGCGTGTTTTGGCACTGAGAAACAAAAAAAAGAATGATATTAAGGTGATCGTTATTGCCGAAGACCATCATCAGCGTATGGCATTTTCGGATACCATTCGCAGTTGTGGCTTTACCCTCATTGGGTGTATGTCACGGGCGCAGTTGCAAGAAAAAACGGTGCTCTCTGACGTGGTGATTGATATCTGGCTGATAGATAGTGACTACGATGATAATATTGTGACTGAAACGACCGTTTCTATACCCGCTGCGGTGCTGGTAGGCTTTAGTCAAGCACCTTACCTTAATGAAGCCACGCAGTATGCCAAATGGCAGCGTAAGCTCAAACGTAAGCTTTCACAAATGCTTGAGCTACCTGGGCTAATGGATGTGCCAGTTCATAGGCACGATCGTACTGATACGGATTGGCATTATGTGGTGTTTTTGGGCGCTTCTATGGGCGGTCCAAGCGCCATCAAAGAGTTTTTAGACAACTTGTCTGCCACACTACCAGTTTGTATCTTGTTGGCCCATCATTTCAATACAACCATGATTGATACCTTGCCACGCATTTTGAATCGCCATAATGATTGGCATTGTCAAGTTATTACCTCGTCGCAGCGCTTACGAGCCGGTCAGTGTCTAATAGCACCTATCGATAAGCAGATTGTCTGTGATTCGACAGGTCGAGTTATACTGTTAGATCAAGCTTGGGAAGGTGAGTATAAACCTGCAATTGGGCAAATCCTGAAGAACACCAGCGATGTGTATGGTAGTGAGCTTATTAACATCATATTTTCAGGTATGGGTAATGATGGCTCTCAATATTTGGATCTGATCCAAGACAATAATAGTCAAATTTGGGTGCAAGACCCTAGTGTGAGTGCTTGTCCGAGTCAACCTCAAGCTATTATGGATTCAGGATACTGTGATTTTGTTGGTAGTCCAACGGATTTGGCACAAAAATTGACAGACTATATTGGTGAAAGAACAGTCGAAGCTTCTTCACCTTAACTTATTGTGAGTGATGTATGAAACAAATTTTGAAACATTCGTTTGAAGCAGTGAGTTTGTTGACCACTACTAACGGTACACTCGATGTTACCATTGTTCCAGCATTCAACCAGCCTGATTGGGTGATTCCAAGTAGTCTGATTTTGAGTGTGGATGAGCATGACGAGCGCACATCAACTTATTATTGGCAGGAGCAAGAACTGGTCGTGTTTCATTTATTGCCACAAGACGTGGTAGTAGATAAAACAATCGTACTAGAAGGTAATACCTCAGAGCATCGCTTGACGTTACAAACGGCAGGTGAGCTACGTCAATTACAAGTGCGTATTTCAGAAGTTAAAGATATTGATGTTCCTGAGCCGTTCAATAATATAAATATCAACGAAACAGCAGTACCCTTTAATGAAAACGTTATGCTATCCTACCTTTTTCAGACCGTTATGATTGAGGATCAAGTCTATTTAGTACCAGACTTAGATAAAATTGCACATCAGTTAGTTGATGTAAGTAGCTAGACTCACTTCTGCTTTTTATTCATTTATTATGAATTGGATATTTAAATCATCTCAATGATTTTTGAGTGCTGAATGAGTAGCTGTTTTTATCTATATTGCTGATGACAGATAACTAGTAATGAGGGTAATAGGGTAGCTCATGAGTAATACGAATTCAAGCTTGTCAAAGTGGTCAGTCAGTAGCCGTATTTTTCACTGGATCAGCGCGGCTTTATTGTTGGTAACGTGGGTTATGATGTTCTTGAACAATAACTTTGATAACAATCTTTATATCGGACTGCATAAAGCTTTTGGTGTTAGTTTATTGTTTTGGATGATAGCTCGCGTGATTAACCGTTTAATTACCAAAGCACCACCATCCGTACCGATGCCAAAGTGGCAACTGTTATTGTCTCATCTGTCTCATTTTGGACTATATGCCTTGTTGATTGCAATGCCGATGGTTGGTTTGTTGATGTCTGTATATGGCGGTCGACCTGTTGACATTTTTGGCTTGTTCCAAATCCCTGTATTTGTTACACCAGATAGAACTTTGGCACGTTTCTATAATAATCTACATACGGATGTTATCTGGCAAGCCATTCTTGCGTTTACCGCGGTTCATATTGGTGCTGCGTTATATCACCAGTTCGTTAAAAAAGACAATTTGATAGCACGCATAAAATAGTCGATTATAGAATAGCTATGTGTTGCTAAAAGTTCTGTGTGTTGCTAAAAGCTTTGTATGTTTCTAACAGCGATGTCATGACTTAAACAAAAAAAGCCCTCAGTATGATTACTGAGGGCTTTTTTGAAATATGGCATAAAAGCATCAATTGAAATTGTCTGCTGTTATATAGTCGATTCAATTTAAAAGTATTACAAGGCAACCGAGTGAAGAGGTATATTAAATACTTCAATCGAGGTTGATGCAGTAATACTTTTATAGTGGAATGACGATAACTTTACTTTTTGTGCTCAGGCAAGCTGATATTCATCTCTAATACATCTAGACTATCTTCAGAACGATGATTGATGTTGACATCGTCAATCTGTACGCCATTGACATATTTATTGACCACTTCTAAAATTTCACGTTTCATTTTTTCGATACGATCGGCAGTTAGACGGTTATTCAAGCGGTTTTCACTGGCAACAATAACCTTAAGGCGTTCAGTCGCCAAATTAGCGCTACCTGCTGTACCATTGCTGTCATCAGTAGCAAATAAGCTACTCCAAAATCCTTTTTTCTTAGTCATCATTAACCCCCAAACCAGCGCTGTAATAAACTTTTCTTCTTCACGTCAAGATGACGTAGCGGACGTTCTTCGCCTAAGAAACGGGCGACAATATCGTCATAACATTGACCAGCAACAGAGTCGGTGTAATGGATGACAGGCTCTCCATGGTTAGATGCTTCAAGCACAGAATGGCTTTCAGGAATAACACCAAGTAGCGGCACTTTTAGAATATCATTAGAAATCGTATCGATATCCATCATTTCATTAGCCGCCGCACGTTCAGGGTTGTAACGAGTAATAATCAAATGCTCACGTACAGAACCTTGATTTTCTTCAACCTTTTTAGTCTGGCTTTGCAAAATACCAATAATACGATCTGAGTCACGCACTGAAGAGATCTCAGGGTTGGTGACGATAATCGCTTCATCAGCATGATACATAGCCAACTGTGCACCGCGCTCGATACCAGCAGGTGAGTCACAGATAATATAGTCGAACTGTTTAGAGAGCTCATCCATGATTTCTGCTACACCTTCATCCGTCAAGGCGTCTTTGTCACGTGTTTGACTGGCGGGTAGAATGAACAAGTTTTCAAGCTGTTTGTCTTTGACTAGTGCCTGTGACAAGCGTGCATTGCCGTTGATAACGTCAACAAAGTCATAAACAATTCGGTTCTCACAACCCATGATCAAGTCTAGATTACGTAGACCCACATCAAAATCGATAACGACTGTTTTATAGCCACGCAATGCTAAACCGGCGGCAAAAGAGGCGCTTGTTGTGGTTTTGCCCACACCGCCTTTACCTGAAGTGATTACAACTATCTTCGCCACAATGGCACACTCCTATGAGTCAATGGGATATCTTTTATATGAATAGCGCAATTGTATATGACATATATAGTATATATGCGCTACCTGCGAAGGTAGCCTAGCATAAATAAACAAAAATTTATAGAGAGTCTATACTAAAGCCGAAAAACAGCCAATATATAGGTTATAACGCTTTGTAGCCTAAAATATGTTAACCAATACTATCTACTATGAATCATACTATAATATATTATAAAATATATGCTGATGGATGCTATAAATAGTGGCAGAGTCTGCGATTCATCATAGAGCATTTTTGTTAAATAAACTTACCCTAATTAGAGTGGCTATTTAACAACCATCCAAGTTAGGTATCACTTATCACAGTAAATACCAAGCCTTCACCTTCTACGAACCTTACTTGTACGGCTTTATCAACGACATGTGGCGGTAAGTTATCTCGTAAGCAATAAGTGCCTGCAACCGATACCAGTGAAGGATTAAAAACCTGACAAAAAATGCGAGCATCTTTGTCACCAGTAGCACCCGCAACCAAACGCCCTTGAGCACGGCCATAGACATGTAGGCTATTATCAGTAATCGCTTCAGCACCGCTATTGACACTGTTGGTCAAAATTAAGTCGCCACCGACGTGATTGAGACTTTGTCCTGAGCGTAGCATTTGGTCATAGATTAGGCTAGTGATATGATCATCACTTGCTAGTGACTCTGTTGAGGTATCAGATAAGGTTGTCTCGGTAAGTGGTTCGTTGACAGCAGTCGCAGGGTCATTACTGACTGACTCTGTTTTACTGTTTTCGAGCGCCTTACTCACTGGAACAGCGGGCTTTTTAGTGGGCACAATACGCTCGATGCGTTTGCCATCGGCAGGGAAAATCGCCAACCGTTGCGCGCGCGCTTGAGAATCCATCATACCGGTGACCACACCGATGGGCTGTAGACCACATGACCACAACAGTTCCACTAATGCTGATAAGTCTTGCTCGACTTCACTATCAATAAGAATGGGAATGTTGCTAGATTTGTTGCTAAAAGTCTCATTAAGCTGTGATTCAATAGCGCTCAAATCATTTGTATTGAACTGCAAACGTGAAAAGGTCAGCATCTTGCCATAAAATGCCAGTGCTGGCGTTGGTACGGCGTTCGAGGTCTGGTTGTCACTATCTAAAACTGTCATATATAAATCCTCAAAAATTCATTCTATCGCTGTGTTCACGGTGCTGTTTTTATTATCGAGCCATACTGTTTTATGCTATGACTTTAGTCTATGTTATGACTCCGCCATACTATTTTATCATCGAAGTATATGATTAGCAGTAGAGCTTATAGATTAAGCATGTCTTGGTGTTTCCACTGTTGCACTCTTACTTGCGCTTCAAACTCAGCCAAACTGTCTTCAATGATACTCGAAATCAAAGTATCTAGCGCTGTATTATCCGTATTTATTTGTGCGACACCACGGGCAATCGCGACCATTAATGAATCGAGAAGCTTAGGGTCAAGGAGACGTTGATTCAGTGCGTAAACGACGTTTTCACCTATATTATGCCCAACATGTTGCAGTTGTGATTCAATCAAACTGCCAGCGATAGGAATCATGCGTAGATAACGACGTAGCTCAGGCGTATTAGCCAAGCCTTCTTCAATGGCATTCCCTACCTCGGCTGCTAAGATACTGCCGCCACCTGATGCTGCCGTTAATTCCTGCAATTTTGGTGTCAGCTCTGTACGTAGTAAAGACAACAACACCGCTTCAATTTCATCACGATTTCGTGAAATCGTCGATTCAATAAATGATTTGTGCGCCTCAGGGTCGGTCAGCTCCTGCCGAAAGTTTTGGATAGTTGTCAATATGACACGGTCCGATAACTCTTCTAGCAGTAAGTCGATATAGAACTTGATGCGATTAATCCACGGCTGCGGCAGCACTTGGTAGCCAAGCTGATATAAGCGTCGTCCGATGACCACTGCCCGAAACAAACGTAAGGCGCGTAGTTGCGGAAAGCAACCCAATACTTCATACCAGTGTACAAAAGGAAAAAAGAACCAGCGGTAATAGGCTTTTTCTTTAATAGCAATCATCCAACGCAGTAATAGCTCAAGGATTAAGAATATCGTAAAGAAGCCACCAGCAGTACGCAAAGGATCATGCAAGGTGTTTTGATACCAGCTGAGAGCATCGCCAACGGTTAGCCATCCTGCGATATGAGCACTAAAATTACTCATCAAAATAGCATCAATACTAATCAATAACAGATCAATGCTAATGACGATCATCATTACGATGTCGTAAGTCAGCTTTAGGCGATTTGGCTTGGGGCGATTTGGTCGTGACGGCTTATTATCCGACTGATTAGGGGATTGGTCCGTTAATGACGCTGAGTCTAGCGGCGGGCTAGTAGTAGGAGAGGCGGGCACAGTCAAACCTTATAAATAATAAATGGCATAAGAAGTAAGCGGCTTAGCGAGGGCGTGTCATCAATTAGATTGTAAAGCTTAAAATGAGAAAGATTGTAGATAAACAAGGAAGAAATTGCCGTTAATATGAACATATTGGCAAAATTACTGACGATGTTTAGCAAAATTTAGCCATTTTAAGCTTTACAATCTAATTGATGATACGCCCTAATATAGCGTTATAAAAGTCGCTACTGTTTAGAAAGTCATACGCTCATGACTGTTCACATTATCAATGAATAGGGCTAAAAAACAACCCATCTTTCATTATAATTAAGCATTACTATTCAAGAGTTATCATTTAAGGTCAGTGTTTAAAAAAATAGTGATTAATCTTGATACTGATATGCGCTGAATAAGGTTACCGTTTGGTTTTTATTTTCCTAATGGTTTTAAGTATCTGTGATTTTAGGATTGGTGTCGAAATCAGCCAGCATATTGGTAATGAGTTGGTCTTTTTCGTGCCATATCTGCTCAACCCAATCGAACATTTGCGCCTTTACCGCATCATCATTTTCGTAGCCACCATTTTGGATACCAGTAAATAATGAATCAGGTATCTCGATGTATCTGACATCGACGCCTAATCGCTTGATATTACCTTTCCATAGATCGCTATAGGTCGGTACACCATCGGGATAAACAATCGTCATATCGAGCATGCCATCGATATCTTCACCCAGTGCGTTAATTGCTAATGACAGGCCACCTGCTCGTGGTTTCAACAGGTGAGTATAGGGTGACTGCTGCTTAGCCTGTTTGGCCTTGGCGAAGCGCGTGCCTTCTAGGTAATTTAATAAGGTAAACGGCTTGTCTTTTAACAGTGCACAGGCGCGTTTGGCCTCTTCGATGTCTTTGCCTTTTAATGCAGGATTTTTCGCAATGGCTTCTTTGGAATGTCGGCGCATCATTGGAAAATCTAAAAAGTAAAAAGCTTGACCAACAATGGGGATATAGATTAATTCAAACTTGGTAAAGAACCGTGTCAGCGGCAGGCGTTTTTCGCTAATGTACTGCACGATACTGGTATCGACCCAAGACTGATGATTGCTGACCAGTAGGTATTTGCCATTAATATGAACATCATCGGGTAAGCTAATACGCCAATCTTTACGCGGCAACATGTTGTCGATTAAAGCATTATTACTACTGATCCAATGAGTAGCAATTTTTATCACGGTTTTATCCGCAATAGGAGCACCAGTGATAATCTTTCCAACGCCCATCAACCATAGAGGAATACTACCGCCGAAACTATTGGCTGTGATAACGCCAGTTGCCGTCGCAAGTGAAATCGCTTTTGCTAGTTTAGGCGTGCGTTTGTGTATTTTTTTGATAGTGGAGGTCAGTCGCATGCTAATCCTTTTAGGTCAGTCTTATTGGTCTATAAGTTATTCAGTACTTCACTAGTAACTCTTTCGTCAGATACGCTTAAAACAGATAAATAAAGTTAAAATTTCGAAAAATACAGGTGTTTATTTAATAGAGTTATTTATATTTTATGGCTCTGAGCAGTGCTATGGCATAATTTTAGCAGAAACAAATCATAGTGTATGAGTACAAACGTGACTTGTGATAACACCTTAATAGTCAGTAGTTAAAAACACTCGTATCAATGGCATAAATCATGGTTAGATTAATATAGACTTATCATGCGTAGCTGTGACAAAATATTACACATAGTTAGTCTGTAGTTGCCATAATAATGGAGAGTGCATGTAAGTAAACGGATCTAATTAATAGAAAGATTCATAAAAAGCACGAATTATTTATAATTTTTTAAACTTAAGAGGAAATATTATGCGTAATACATTAATGATTGCAGCAGTAGCATCAGGTTTAGTTCTTAGCGGTTGTGTTACTGATCCAACTACTGGGCAACAAAGTTTGAATAAAACGACGCTTGGGGGTTTAGCTGGTGCACTTGGTGGTGCCGCTATCTCTAAAGCGACTGGTGGCGATGAGACTGGTCGTGATGCTGCTATCGGCGCCGCTTTAGGTGCTGGTGTTGGTTACTATATGGATCGTCAAGCCAAGCAGCTTGAGCAGCAAATGGCTGGTACTGGTGTAACTGTTGAACAAAACCCAACGACTGGTAACATCGATCTAGTAATGCCAGGTAGCATCACATTCTCTTTTGACAATTCAACGCTAAGCTCATCTTTCAAGCCAACGCTTGATAAGCTTGCTACTACTATGAACCAGTATAATCAAAACACGATTACTATCGCAGGTCATACTGATAGCCAAGGTTCAGATTCTTATAACATGGGTCTATCACGTGATCGTGCTTACTCAGTTGCTAACTATCTAACGGCTCGCGGTGTTGCTTCTAACCGTGTTAATGTTGTTGCTTATGGTGAATCACGTCCAGTAGCAGATAACAGTACTGACTATGGTCGTCAACAAAACCGCCGTGTTGAGTTAACTGTTAATGCGCCACAGAGCGTAAACTAATTAGTAGTTCTATATAATGATTGTTTAAATAATCTTTATAAGTGCTAAGATTATTCATAAAAAAGATCAGCGATAAGCTGGTCTTTTTTTGTGGATTGAGTTTGATGATTTGATGTGTTTTTCAGACTATAAAGTATCGATAGCATGAAACAAACATAGTAGGTAGGCGTTTAAATAGTGCTTTCAATATGATTACTTTTGCAGCTCAAAGGCTAGTGAAAGACCAGTTCAAAATTAAATATTGATAATGATTATCAATACTACTATAATTTGTAAAGTTTTCTTAATGTTTTAATACTATATGTTTTAGTTGTGCATAAGAAAAAATCTATGCATGGATAAACTAGCTTGCCGTAACATGCACTAATATCATTGATGATTTCTCATCAAAACCAATTTTTTTGCTATATTCTGAGGATATGTATGACGATTACTACCGTAATGAGCCGCAAGACTTTACCAACTACTTTAGCTGCTGCGCTTGCAGGGTTGTTATTGGTGTCAGGTTGTACCAAGCAAACCGAAGAAAATACTGATACTAGTGCGGATACTCAAACAGAAGTACAAAACGCAGAAGCTACTGACAATACGGATCTATCAGCTGCTGATAAAGCGCACAATGACAGACTGATCAGCAGTTATGCAAACATGGCACACGCTGCGTACAAAGACTCGCTAGATACGGCTAAATTGTTGCAAACAGCAGTAGAAGCGTACGTAGCAGCACCAACTCAAGAAAAACTTGATGCGGCAAAAGCTGCTTATAAAGCCGCTCGCCAACCGTACTCACAAACTGAGATTTTCCGTTTTGACGAAGGTTTTGTGACCGCAAATGACAAACGTGCCATTGGTAGCATCGATGGTTGGGAAGGACAAATGAACGCTTGGCCACTTGACGAAGCATTGATTGACTATGTCAGTGACAGCTATGAAGGCGAGTACAACAGTCAAGACAATATCATCAATAGCGATACTATTACGGTTGGTAGCATCAATCAAGATACCAGTACCATTACGCCTGAGCTGTTAGCAGAGATGAATGAGATTGGCGGTAGTGAAGCCAATGTGACGACTGGCTACCATGCCATCGAATTTATGCTATGGGGCCAAGATACCAATGGCGTGAACGAAGGTGCTGGTAATCGCCCTGTGACTGATTATGCAAAAGAAGCAGGTCAATGTACCAGTGGTGATACTGTCAATGATGATGCTAGTATATGTGTGCGTCGCGGCGAATTTTTGACATCTGCTACGCAGTTGCTAGTAGACGATTTAACAGCGATGGAAGCCGAGTGGCAGCCTGAGAGCGAAAACACTTTGCGTAGCGATCTGATGGCACGTAAATATGACAATGGTTTGCGCCAGATTATGTATCAAATGGGCAGTCTAGCACTAGGCGAGCTGGCTTCTGAACGTATGCAGGTTGCTTTTGTCACGGGCTCTACCGAAGATGAGCATGAGTGCTTCAGTGATTTGACACATCTGAGCTATGCCAATAATGCGCGTGGCATTCAAAACGTCTTTAACGGTAACTACAAGACAGTCGCTGGTAAAACAGTTGGCGGTTATGGTCTAAAAGACTATCTCGTCGATACTGACAATAAAGCAGCCGCTGATCAGCTGATTGCTGACTTTGCCAAAGTAGAAGCTGCATTCAACGTGATTGTTGAAAAAGGCGAAAAAGAAGGTATCAAAATCGATCAAATGATTGCGACCGCCAGTCAAGTAAGCAATCAAGGTATCTCTGCTGAAGAACAAAACGTTCGCCGTGGTTGGGTTGAGGCTGGTATCACTAGCTTGCAAGAGCTAACCGTTGGTATCGAAAATGCGGCAAAAGCAGTCGGAATCGATAATTTAGACGCTGATGCAGGTTCGCAATTTTAAGTTGAGAGCTATTCATTCTCAGGATGTCAAAATCCCAACTGTATTTGTTTATAATGCCTGATAAGTCGCTATAAGCTAGGGCGTATCCTCAAATTAATCGATAGTTATCTAAATGGGTTAAAAATGGCTAAATCTTGCCAAACGGCGTCAAATAGCTGACTAGTATCTCGATATTATCTGCGCTATTTTCCTTGTTTGACTGCAATTTATCTCATTTTTATCACCATTTTTAAAATGAGGACACGCCCTAATGAGAATTATTTTCCTAGCAAAATAATTTAGGTATAATACGCACGTTGTCGACCAAGTTGGCAACGTGTTTTTTTGCCGTATTAAAATAGCTTGAGAGGTCGGTGTCTAGCTGTGCCTTATCGACTAAAAGTGAAGAGCTTTATAGCCCGCGATTTTAATGGTTCTATGCTAGAACTAAGGTACCTTTTTTATGAACACCGCAAATTCTATGAACACCGCAAACGTCTCAAAAGTCAAAAAACCTGCCTCATTTTACTCTTTTTTTATCAATAAAAATGTACCGTCAAAACTGACAATTGGTATCTTCTGTGCGCTGTCTCTCAGTGCTTGTCAGCCGAACGACAATACTTCTGATGATGCTGATACTAATGAGCAAGCTGCAGTAGAAAATAGTGAAAACCAAGCGGTCGCTCCTGAGCGTATCGAAACGATAGAAACGCTCGCTGGTGTGCCAATGCAGCAGTTAGCAAGTTTTGATCCACAAGAGATCAAACAGGGCGGTGACACTGGTATCAGTATCAGTAGTGCGGAGAGTTACTCGAAGCCTTCATCAAACCTGACGGCATCACGTAAAGGCTCATTCTTTATTGGTAATGCATTCTTTAAGCAGCCGTGGGTCATCGCACCTGCTAGCACAGACAGTCGTGATGGTTTGGGCGCATTATTTAATGTTGCCGCTTGTCAGTCTTGTCATGTAAAAGACGGTCGTGGCCATGCGCCTATGAACGCCGATGATGATGCCGATAGCTTGCTCATTCGTCTGGCTATGCCTGCGACAACCGATGAGCAGCGTCTACAGTTAAAAGACTCTTTGATCGAAAAAGTAGTACATCCCATGTATGGTGGTCAGCTTCAGGATCGCGGCATCCAAGGTGTGCCTGCTGAAGCGAGGATATCGGTACAGTGGACAGATAAGCCAGTTACTTTTGCTGATGGCTACGTCGAAACGTTACGTGCACCTACTTTTAACCTAACCCAACCTGGTTACGGTAAATTAGATGATGAATTGATGGTATCACCGCGTGTGGCTTTACCTATGATTGGGCTTGGGCTACTGGAGCAGATTCCAGATGAGGCTATCAAAAATCAAGCTATGAAGTCAAAAGGTGATATTAGCGGAAAATTCAACTGGGTAATGGATCCACAAACGGGTAAAAATGCACTCGGACGCTTTGGTTGGAAAGCGGGACAAACCAAGCTGATTACCCAAAACCAGAGTGCCTTTAATGAAGACATGGGGCTGACGTCAAATATCCGCCCTAATGAGTCTTGTATGCCGACGCAGACAGCTTGTCTGAATGCGACGACTGGTGCTGATGAGCAAGGTAATGGTAAACCACCTGTTGAAGTTAATGATGACGTGGCAAAGTTTGTAGAATTCTATACTCGTAACCTAGCGGTTCCAAATCGCCGTGATGCGGATAATGAATTGGTCTTGGCTGGCAAAAAACGTTTCTATGACATTGGCTGCCAAAGTTGTCATACACCAAGATATCAGTTGCCAAAAACCGACGATGATCGTCTTGAGCAGCATGGACAAGTGATTTATCCTTATACCGATCTACTGATACATGATATGGGTGATGATCTTGCTGATCGTACGATTGCTGGCAAGCTACCACCAAAAGAGGCGCAAGTTGAGTTTTTGGCCACTTCTTATGAATGGCGTACCCCTGCATTATGGGGTGTTGGTCTTGCTCAGATTGTAGATCCACAAGCGACGTTTTTGCATGATGGTCGTGCTCGCACCTTGATGGAAGCCGTTCTATGGCATGGTGGAGAGTCTGAAAAACAACAGAAAGACGTGCTCAAACTCGATAAACAAGGGCGTGCTGAATTGAATGCGTTCTTAAAATCATTATAAAAGCGCGGTTGTTTATTTACATTTAATACCTAAATAGGGCAGATATTAATAAAATAGTCTGCCCTATTACAGATACAACGATTGAAATAATTACTCATATAAATACCGAGAAACCTATGAAAATAAACCATGCTTTGGCAATGGCGTTATCTGCATTAAGTGCTGGATTGCTAATCAGCTGTGTTAAGCCTGCTGATGACAATAAAGCACCAGAGACGGATAGCCAAGAAGTTGCGCAAGACAGCGCTGCTGCCAGCAGTCCAGCAGAAGAGAATGGTGATATTACTGCTAAGATTAATGCAGTAGACATCAGTACCGATACCGAAACCGCTTATCTGACCCATGTGGCTGATAACATTGTCATTCCAGCGTATGCTGATGTGGCCAAGCAAAGTGACCTATTGCATGATTTGGCACAAACGCATTGCCAGTCAGGATCAGTTAGTGGTGAGGAACTACAAGCACTGCGCGATCAATGGCTCGTTTTAGCACAAGCATGGGCAAGCGCTGAGATGATTAATTTTGGTCCTGCGACTGCCAGCATGAGTAACTTGTACATTAACTATTACCCTGATGAGCGTGGCTTAGTACACAGTGGCGTTGCAGATCTCATCACTGCTAATCCGCAGCTAACCGCTGAGCAACTCGCTAACGAAAGTGCGATTGTCCAAGGTGTCCCAGGACTAGAAGAAGCATTATATGCGAATGACAGTTTAGACGCTGGCCAATGTGCTTATGTCATCAGTGCAAGCAGTGCGTTGAGCACACGCCTAAAAGAGATTGAGAAAAACTGGCAGCAGAATTCAACGCAGTTATTGGCAATCGATAAAGTAGCTGACAGCGACCAAGGACTGAACCAATGGTTCAACTCTTTGCTATCGTTGGTCGAAACCATGAAATCTAACGCTATCGATCAACCATTGGGTCTAACTGGTAAAGCGAAAGGTCATCTACCTGCTGCTACTGCCGCACAAAGTCGCGCGATTATCAATGCGAAGTTAGCGACATTGAATAAAGTGCTGACTGATCCAGTATTGACCGAAATACTAAACAGTAATAACGACAGTGAAGTGGGTAATAATTTATCAACCGAACTGGCTGAAACCACCACGCTACTGGCGCAAATGCCAGAGGACTTAGCGACGGCAGATAAAGACACGCAGCAAGCGTTGTATGATCATCTAACGACGATAACACGCCTGATTAAACGTCAATTGATTCCAACACTTGGTATTCGTGTCGGATTTAATAGCACAGATGGTGATTAAGCTATGCAGACACAGGGTGATACAGTAAAAGATGCTACCGAAATAGACGCTACTGAAACAAACGGTATCAAGCGTTTAAGTCTATTAGATAGATGCTTTAAGCCAGAAGTGCTGAAAACGTTGGCACTGACAGCGCTTAGTACGGCAGCGTTGGTTGCAATACACCATCGCTATCGTAAGCAGCGCTATCCATCTGCGCGTTTGCAAGACTATGTGGTCGGGCTAGGTACGCAGTTTCAGTCACTGTCGTTACAGGTGTCATCACAGCTATCATTACTGACGTCACCCCAGTTAGCCGCTACGCAGCACTTATCAAGGCTACAGTACGCCTATCAGCAGACTACCAATGCTTGGCATCAGGCTTATCAAAGCTACCCATCGAGCATGGAGTATGATGGCGATAGTTGTGTTGATAGTCATATTAATAATGCTGACGTGGTTGTAGATTTTTCTACAGTTCATACCACCACCATGCTGGCACGTCCAGTATGTTGGGTGAGTGGTGTCGCATCAATGCCGCAGTCAGTCGCTTTAACGAGCGATGATGAAAGCGTTGATGGCTATGGGGTAGTCGGCATCGATGCAGATCGCCAAATCGTTTGGCAAACGACTATGCCAGAGCGTGTGCATGATATTATCGTTCAGCCAGTGTTGTCTGGCTCTCATAGCCAAGCAACTCATGATGTCGTCGTCATGGGTCGCCGTCCCAGTGAAAAATTTTGGGTATTGGATACGGCAACTGGGCAAGTAAAGCATGCTATCGAAGCATCCATGAATCGTCATTTTTATGGTCATGCTTGCTACAGTTTGGACGGCACGTTGCTGTATGTCACCGAAAACAATACGGTAGATTTAGCGGGTAAGGTTGGTATCTATGATATCAATCAAGGCTATCAAAAAATCGCAGAGTTTGACTCACATGGCATCGGTCCACATGAGCTGATTATGCACCCAGATGGTGAGACGCTCGTTATCGCGAATGGTGGTATTAAGACTGAGCAAGCCTCTCGTGAAGAGCTAAATTTAGATACCATGCGACCATCGCTGGTGTATCTGAACCGTCATGACGGCACATTGCTTGAACAGGTCATTCCTGAGCACAATCAGATGAGCGTACGCCATTTAGCCATGCATGACGATGGTACGGTGATGATTGGCATCCAGTTCCAAGGTGAGAGGCATATTAATGTGCCATTAGTGATCACACATAAGCGCGGTGATACTGATTTTGAGCCGCTTACGATGCCGAATAATCAATGGCAACGCTTTCATCAGTATATCGCCAGTGTGGCGGTCGATAGTGAGCGCAATCTATTATGCGTAACGACACCTATTGGTGGATGTGCGGCTATTTATGATTTAACGACTCGCGCGCTGATTGATACAGTAAGTTTGCCAGATTGTGCAGGGGCATCGGTATCTTCTCGTGATAGTTATAACGAGTCTAATGGGCATAATACGCAGTTATCAAACAGTCAGTTATTGGGTTTTATCGTGAGCGATGGGCAAGGGCAACTGACAACTTTGAATGTGGCTCAAGCGGCAAACCAAGCAGATAAACAATTAGATGAGACAATGGCGTTAGCTGATCGAATTATTATAGACAGCAAGCGACACAAAATGTCTTTTGATAACCACTTGCAGGCATTGTTGTGATAAATGATAGAGGCAGGGGATAACGATGACGCTACAGGATACGACATCGTTATCAATAGTCACCAAGCAACAACTGGCACAAGCAGGCATTGAGCTACAGGTTACTAAAAAACGTGTCAAAAATATTAATTTTCGTCTGAAACCTTACCTATTGATGGTGTCTGTGCCAGTATCTATGAGTGCTGCACAGATTGCACAGGCTGTTGCTCAGCGTGTATCGTGGGCAGTGGCTAACCATGCACAAGTATTGGAACAATATAAGCGCAAACAGCACGCCTTAACCGAATCCTCAACTGCCAATAGCCCTCTATTATTATGGGGCATAGCACAGTCCTTTGTGCTCAGCCCCGATGACACAATCGCCTATTATCGGCAACAGCTCTCCGACGTTATTCCTACTTTGTTTGATAAGTGGCAACCCATCGTTGGTGCGCGTGCTAATGAAGTCCGCCTAAAAAAAATGCATACACGCTGGGGCAGCTGCAATACGCGTGTGCGTCGGGTATGGTTATCTGTCTATCTTCCCGCTTATCCCATTGAATGCACCGAATATGTCATCGTTCACGAGCTTTGCCATTTGCATCATGCCAATCATAGTTCTGCATTTTGGCAGACAGTAGCGACAGCGATGCCGGATTATCAGCATTGGCATAATATGCTGGCAGGTAAAACAGGACAGCTAGATTAAATCTAATCTTCAATATCTGTAACGTTAATAAGCCAAACATGATAGATTATAACGGTATATTTTGTACCGTTTAAATGAAATTTAGAGTTTATGATAGAGTCAGGTGGATAAGGATATTCTATGAACAATGTCAATCAGGCTGATTTTTGGCAGCAGCGTTATGAGCAAGACAGTATCGGTTGGGACATGGGCGAAGTGTCGCCACCGCTCAAAGCTTATATTGATCAGTTACCTGAGACTGCGAAAGGTCAGGCTATTTTAGTACCGGGTGCGGGTAATGCCTACGAAGTAGGTTATCTACATGAGCAAGGTTTTACCAATGTTACCTTGGTTGATTTTGCACCTGCCCCGATTCAAGCATTTGCTGAGCGTTATCCCGACTTTCCAGCTGGGCATTTAATCTGTGCAGATTTCTTTGGTTTATCACCTGAGCAACATCAGTTTGATTGGGTGCTTGAGCAGACGTTTTTTTGTGCGATAAATCCAGCACGCCGAGATGAGTATGTCGAGCAAATGGCTGCGTTGCTGAAGCCTAAGGGTAAGCTGATCGGCTTGTTGTTTGATAGAGATTTTGGGCGACAAGAACCACCATTCGGTGGCACGAAAGAAGAATACCAACAGCGTTTTGAGGGCGTTTTTGATATAGAAATAATGGAGCCGAATTATAACTCGCATTCTGCACGGCAGGGTAGTGAGCTATTCGTTAAGCTGCAAGTGAAGTAGCGAATTAATCTCGCGCTTGATATTATCCCGAGCTTGCGCTTCTAACTGATCATAGTAATGGTCAGTCAGATAGAGTTTGGGATGTGCTAATAATCCTTTTAAGACTTCCGTTCGTCCAACGCAGTAATCTGCCATTGAAACATGTATGTATTCTTGGCGTACTGCTTTGACGTATTTCTCGTACGCAGACCATGATGCACCCAAAATACTTAAATCCATATCCAATAGATATGCTGCATCGCTATAACGATCATGTTCTGCTAATACATTAACTTCATGACTAGCAGTCATCATAATCAGGGCGTATATATGTTGGCATTGTTCAACGTTTAAATAAGGCCTTAATACCTCTACCGCAAATTCTGCACTTTTCAGCTCATTGTCTGAGTGTGTCGGCTCATATATTACATCATGATAATACATTGCCAATGCGATAATATCTGGCTCATTAAGGTGGTGCTTAATTTGTTTGAACTGTCCAAATAACTGCTGAATATGTTGAAGGGTATGATAAGCACGTTGATCTTCACTATAACGCACAGCGATATCTTGCCAGAGTACTTGCGCGTTGTCTGGCGTGATATCACCACTGATAGCAGATAGATGCAAATAAAAACGATTGCCCAGCTCAGTGTAGATTTGCGACAACTCGTTCATATGTACCCCTTCATACCCTACTGTTTATGCTTTATTAGCTGCATCTTCAAAAGCTTGCTTGAATACCTTGCCAAGCAGATTGACATCATCGACACGGGCATAATTCAGACGGGTGACAAAGGCAATATGGCGATGAGGGCCTTGCTCAGCTAATGGCACAGCGACGGCATTTTGGTTTTGTAAATGAAGTTGATCTAATGCCATCTCTGGTACCAACGTTGTGCCCATATTGGCAAGTGCCATTTGAATAAGTGTGTTCAAACTGGCATCTGAAAAGCTTGATTTCATCTGTGCACGATCAAAATGACAGACAGAAAGTGTTTGATCGGTCAAGCAGTGCCCTTCGCCAAGCAGCATGAGATTGGCAGTTGCTAGCTCATCTGCATTGATGGTTTCAAGCTTCGCATGCACATCCTCTTTTGGAAAGACAGCAAAGAAATCTTCGCTCCAAAACTCAAAGCTATGTAGCCCATCTACCGCATAAGGCAGTGCAATAATAGCAGTATCGATATGACCGTAACGTACTTGCTCTAGCAAGCGCTCTGTCTGTTGCTCAACGATGGTCATGCGAAACTCTGGATGGTGAGCTCGCAGGGCAGGCAACACTTTTGGTAGTAGGTACGGCGCAATCGTTGGAATAATGCCGACGGTCATTGGATACGCAAGTGGTGATTGATGGCTGTGGGCACGTGTGGTCAAATCACTAACTTCAGAAAATACTCGCTGCGCCCGCGTTAGAATGTCTTCGCCAATAGGGGTAATCAATACTTGCTTATTATTACGCTCAAAAATCTGTGTATCCAACTGCTTTTCTAACTCGGCAATACCCAAGCTCAGCGCAGACTGAGAGATGTTACAGTCTTCCGCTGCACGTTTAAAATGACGGTGTTTAGCCACTGCTAAGGCAAACTCAAGCTGACGTAAAGTAATCATAAAATCTCTCTATTAGTGGGCTTTTAACAGGGTACACTGTGGTGACTTCTTCGATGCATCTGTGCGATATCTGATCTCGGTGTCACCTTAATGTAATCTATGTGTTATATAGTCAATGACGTATCACGCACTGATGATAAAAAATAGAGATAATAGTTTAACAAGTTTAATAAAACAAAACATCACATTAAAAACTTTTAACTGGATTAACGATAGAATTCGCGTATAGTTTGTCAGGTAGCCCAAAGTACTAAAGGCTTAACAGAAACATCCATACCAAAAAATTCCAATTAACTTAACTATAAAGGAGCCAGTCATGGCGTCTATCATCAATCAAGAAATCCCAGAATTTTCAGCAGATGCGTATGTAAACGGTGAGTTCAAAACCATCACTTCAGAAGACGTAAAAGGCAGCTGGGCTATTTTCTTATTCTACCCAGCCGATTTTACTTTTGTTTGCCCAACTGAACTTGAAGACATGGCCGCTCATTATGACGAGCTAAAAGGCTTAGGCGTAGAAGTATACTCAGTATCAACTGACACTCATTTCACGCACAAAGCATGGCATGATTCTTCAGACGCAATCGGCAAAGTACAGTATCCAATGATCGGCGATCCTACTGGTAAAATCACCCGTGGTTTCAACGTTATGATCGAAGAAGCTGGTCTAGCTGAACGTGGTACGTTCTTAGTAGATCCAGATGGCTTGATTCAAGTTGCTGAAATCCATGCTGGCGGTATCGGCCGTAGTGCAAAAGACATGCTACGTAAAGTAAAAGCAGCACAGTACGTTCGTGAAAACGACGGCGAAGTTTGCCCAGCAGCTTGGGAAGCTGGTCAAGAAACGCTAAAACCAAGTCTTGATCTTGTTGGTAAAATCTAAGTAATGGCCTAAACAGTCAAATTATTTAGATATTTGTAGTGTTATATATAGAGCTATTGGCTATATTAATGCTATAAATAAAGACCCCATCAGCATAAGTTGATGGGGTCTTTTTATGTCGTTTACTAATCAGAATCTTTATTGCGTAATCATAAATTAAGCATTAAGCATTAAGCATTAAGCATTAAGCATGAGATTGTAGTTTGTTTTTATCGATTATTTTATAAATCTCATCTTTTAGTTGCAGCTTTCGCCGCTTCATTAGTTCTATTTCTTCATCACGGCTAGCATGCTTTACCAAATCTTTTTCCAGATGATTAATCTGTTGATCAAGCTGAGTATGCTCATCAAAAATACTGGCAAAATGGCTGTCTTTTTGCCTAAGTTCAGTAATAACATCTCTGTTGTCTTGCAAAGTATCAGTCTTTCTCATGTGTTCATCCTTGTTATGAAGCGCAAGCTAACAATAAGCATCCGCGCATTGTCGTTATGATTTTGAGACTTGATTTTTATTAAGCCAAAACGCTCACTCAATATTGATAAGGCTTAATACTAGCAGAGAGGCCTCATGGTAAACCTATGAAAAAGCCAATCTGTTACGAGACAAATAAGAATTTTTCTTATCGGCCTTACTTGATTGTAGCGAAAAAACAACCTCTATACTATGATAATTAATCTGTACGTGAATTAATATTTAATTTTAAATAATGATTTATGATTGGTTTTATAAAACATAAGGTTTGAGTTTCTCAGCTTGCCCAAATCCTCCGAACCTATGATAATAGAGACATCAAAGGGCATAAGTTTATTGCCTATAATATTTTAGACAACATTATTAATACTAAATAATCCATATTTGAACGCGCAATACAACAGTTGCCGTTACATATCCAGTAATGAAGAGGAACAAACATGATAGATCAAGGTTTATTAGACGCGATTAAGAGCTACAGTGAAAACATGACTCGTCCTATTACTTTTGTATTGGGTAGTGGTGAGCATAGTAAGCGTGCCGAGTTGATTGATTTTTTGACTAAAATCGCTGGTACGACGGATAAAATCAATTTTGATGCGACAGCGAATGATGACAGTTTGCCAAGCCCAATCAGTTTTAAAGTAGTCAGTCATATAGACGGCGTATTGACAGACACTGGTATTGTATTTAGCGGTATCCCAGGCGGTCATGAATTTACCTCGCTTATTTTGGCTATCTTACAAGCGGGTGGTCATACGCTAAAATTGGATGAAGGTATCCAGAAGTTAATCAAGCGTTTTAATAAGCCCTTACAGTTCCAGACCTACGTGTCATTGTCATGCCACAGCTGCCCAGAAGTTGTTCAAGCATTGAACCAATTCGCGCTATTAAACGATGGTATTAGCAACGAGATGATCGATGGTGCATTGTTCCAAGAGCAGGTAGAAGCGAACAACATCCAAGGTGTACCAGCGGTATTTTTAAACGGTAAGCCGTTTGCTAACGGACTAATCGACACTGCTAAATTGATCGGAAAATTGCAAGAGCAGTTCCCTGATTTATTGTCAGAAGTAGAAGACGATGCTGATCAGCTAGAGCAGCAAGACGTGACCATCATAGGTGCAGGTCCTGCAGGGGTCGCAGCTGCGATTTATACCGCTCGTAAAGGTCTAAAAGTGACGATGGTTGCTGATCGTATCGGTGGTCAGGTCAAAGACACGCAAGACATCGAAAACTTGATTTCGGTACCATTAACGAACGGTACTGACTTATCAAACAACTTTGTTAAGCATCTGCACGAATACAATATCACGCTAAAAGAGCACGTGAGCGTGAAAGAAATCAGTGAAACTGAAGATGAGAACTATCGTATCCATCTGAATACTGGTGAGACGTTTGAGACTCGTAGTATTATCCTAGCGACAGGTGCTCAATGGCGTAAGCTTGGCGTACCAGGCGAAGACGAGAACATCGGTAAAGGCGTAGCGTTCTGTGCTCACTGTGATGGACCTTTCTTCAAAGGTAAAGATGTATCGGTCGTTGGTGGTGGTAACTCTGGTATTGAAGCCGCCATTGATTTATCAGGTATCGTAAAACATGTCACGGTATTTGAGTTTGCTGATGATTTAAAAGCGGATCAGGTGCTCATCAACAAGGCTAAAGAAAAAGCCAATATTGATATCATTACTAGCGCGGCGACCAAAGAGATTAAGGCCACAGATGGTAAAGTTAGCTCTATTGTGTATGAAGACCGTAATTCGGGTGACACCAAAGAGTTAGATTTGGCGGCGGTGTTTGTACAAATTGGCCTAGTACCGAATACTGGATTTATCAAAGGTTTTGTTGATTTAAACCGTTTCGGTGAGATTGAAATTGATGAGCGCTGCCGTACCGATCGCAAAGGTATCTTCGCTTGTGGTGATGTAACGACCGTGCCATTTAAGCAGATCAACATTGCGATGGGTGAAGGTAGTAAAGCAGCACTGTCAGCATTTGAATATTTAGTCATGCAATAAGCTGTGCAAGACCAAACTGTGAAATACTAAAGTTAGTCTAAGAAGCCACCTCTTTTGAGGTGGTTTTTTGTTATGATATCCAAACAAATATAAGGTTATATGAAGGCACTTAGATAATGGATGACTCCAAGCATCAATATACGATAAAAGATTTAGCCCAATTTATGAGGGTTGCCCGAGAGGACAAGGATCAAAAGCCATTTATATTTATTACTGGTGCAGGATGCTCTGTCACGGCAGGCATTCCTTTAGCTAATAAAATTGTATCAGAATTGAATGAACAGTTTGCTTTGGAGTTAAAACCTTTATCTGATGAAGACCGTGAAGATTATGGTAAGTGCATGGGACGTCTTGAGACATCTAAACGTCGTAGATACCTACAAAAACATATTGGAAAAGCAAAAATAAACTGGTCTCATATAGCTTTGGCTTGCTTGATAAAAGAAGGCTATGTTCGTCGTGTGTTAACGTTTAACTTTGATAATTTATTGGCGCGTAGCTGTGGATTACTGGGCCAATATCCACCTATCTATGACTTTACCGCTGCTAACTTAAACCTGCATCGTTTGATAGATGATCCTGCTATCGTACATCTACATGGACAGGGACACGGCTTTGTCCAATTAAATACAGATTCTGAGACGGAAGAACATGCGGCGAGGCTCAAAGAATTCGTTGGTCATACTTTGAGTGAATCACCAACGCTATTCATTGGTTATAGTGGTAAGAATGATGCATTTTTACCACAAATTGAAGAGCAATTCAGTGATCAGCATCGGCTATTTTGGGTTGATATGGGTGATCAAGCGCCAGAACATCTGCAACAGAAACTTTTAACTTCTAGCTTAGCGCATTATATGAGCTGCGAAAATGGTTCAGATTTATTTCTTATTCAGTTGGCACAAGAGTTAGGCTGTTTTCCGCCTACAATCTTTGCAGATCCTTATCAGCACTTGCTTGATGAGCTAGATGAGATAGCAGATTATCCAATGCCAAAGGAAAAGTCATCAGAAGATAAGAAGGAAAATCGATCGACACTCTCTAACACTCGCGCGCAAGATATTTTATGGGGAACCAAGAACAAACTCAAAGAGGTGCGGCAGAAAGATAAGGAGGAAGAAACTAATTTTTTAGAAGAGTATTTGCAAGGTAATTATGAAGAGATCATACAGAAATTAGAAATGCACCACTCTCTAAGTTCTGAACAATCACTATGGTTGGCACGCTCCTATATTGGATTAGCACTTCAACAATCAGGTAGGTCAGAAGAAATAGAAATATATGAAAAATTGATCGATAGGTTTGAAGACAATAATGAGTTAGATATACAAGGGCAAGTAGCCAAAGCACTTCTCAGTAAGGGGGTTGCGCTAGAAGAGCTGGAGCAGCTAGACCATGCAGTTCAAATTTATGATGGAATTGTAGAGCGGTTTGGGCTAAGTAATGAACTTATTTTACAAGAGCCAGTGGCAAAAGCATTCTTGTATAAAGCAACTATGCTAAGGAAGCTTGAGCAGTTAGAAAGTGCTATTAAAGTTTTGGCTGAACTCATAGATCGGTTTGGTGAGAGTGATGAGCTTGTTCTACAAGAGTCAGTGGCAAGAGCATTTGTTAGTAAAAATATTACATTTAGAAACCTTAAGCAATTAGACGAAGCGATTGAAGCTTGTAATGAGCTTATAAAAAGATTTGGTGAGAGTGATGAGTTTGCTCTACGAGAGGCTGTGTCAAAAGCATTTATGGGTAAAGCGCTTGCATTAAACGAGCTTGGACAGTTAATAAAAGAAATTGAAGTTTGCAATGAGCTCATAGATCGGTTTGGTAAGAGTGATGAGCTTGTTTTACAAGAAGATGTGGCACTAGCACTTATTAGTAAAGCTATGACGCTAAATGAGCTTGAGCTTTCAGATAGAGAAGATGAAGTTTACAATGAAATTATAAGACGATTTGGCGAAAGTAATGAAGTTTTTCTACAAAAACAAGTCGCAATAGCATTTAATCAAAAAGGCTATTCAAAGTTATTGATGGCTAAAAAACAATGGCGAAACATAGATGTTGCACAGGACTATCTGAGTAAAGCTTCGAACGATTTTTCTAAAGCTCTGAAAAAATCTTCCAGAGATAATCATGCTATGATTTTAGGTAATGTGGCTTATACCGAGTTTTTACAAGGAAATATGGCTGATTCTGAAAGTCATTTACGCAAGGCATTAAAACAAGACGGGCAACCTCTTTATGAAGCTACAATAGAGGATACTGCTAAACATACTGTAGACCTTGATACCAATTTCAAAAAATTATTAGAAAAAGTCTGGAATGAGATAAACGAATAGAAGTACGGTTATTATTTTATATATCATAAAAACCACCTCTTTTGAGGTGGTTTTTTTATGCCTACTATAATCAGTTCTTATTCCGAATCAACGCAATAATTGGCAGCGCAATCACATACATCAACACACCGTACACCGCTGCAGGTAAAGCAATGGCAGGCAAACCAACTGCTGTTCCCATAATGATAGGTGCTAAAGTAATCGCAGTCGTACTGTTCTGAATACTCGTTTCTATAGAGATGGTTTTGGTATCAAACCAGCTCAGTTTTAATAATTTAGAGGTCAAAATACTAAATATAAATAAAGCCATAATGATAAGGACAAGCTCAAGCCCCATTGATGTCAACTGTGACTTTAGCAGCTCCCAGTTAGAAGCGATGGCAGCGAAGACTATCAATACGAAAAAGATACTGGCCAAGCCATTTAGAATGCTGCTTCTGCGTACCATAAAGTTAGTGAATTTATAGCGAGCCAGCATACCAAGGGTAACTGGTAACGTCGTCAAGAGAAACATGACAGCGCCAATCTTTACCGCGCTAATAGAGCCCGTGTGGTCTTGCATAAAGTGGTTAAAAGCTAAGGTGATTAGAATAGGCAAAGTAATGACAGATAGTAGGCTGACCACGCCAGTGAGAGCGACTGACAGCGCGACATTGCCTTTGGCATAATAGGTGAGCATGTTGCTCGTGACACCGCCTGGACAAAAGCTAATCAGCATAATACCAAAAGCAATTTCTGGTGGTGGTGCCATTACTAGGATGACTGCCAAAGCAATCAAAGGCACGAAAATAACTTGATTGACGAGGCCTACAAAAAAAGCTTTGGGGTAGTTGACGATAACCTTAAAGTCACTGGGTTTTAGCCCTGTTCCTAAGGTAAACATAATGTAGGCAAGAGCCAGTGGGAGTAAAGCCAGAGCAGTACCGCTCATAAAACATTCCTTGTTGAATTAAAAGCCATATTAAAATGGCTTTTTAAATAGATCACATTCCTTGTGTCTCTATCATCTTAAGTGTTATTAAAAATTTAGTAAACCTTTCACCTAAAGTTTGATGTGGGCTTGATTCAGTTTTATTCTGCCAATGCCCCAACCAATGAGACTATCTGGCCCGCTTCATCTTCTTCAATGATACGGGTTTCTGTAAGCGCAGCTTTTCGCCATGCTTGTATATGAGGGTTATTTAGCATTGTCTCACAGTATTGTTTAGTCATTGGTTTTAACTTTACGCTTGAGGCATCCGCATAAGTCTGCAAGCGTAGAACCACAGGGGCAAAAAACGCATCGGCAGCCGTAAATTGACCAAACAGATAGCTGTCTGTTGAGCGAGATTCTAAACAATCTGCAAAGATATCTTCTATACGGGCGATATCAATCAAACATGCAGCACTTGGCTGTATTTTCGCAGTGGCTCTGATATTCATCGGCATCTCACTACGAATACCCATCAGTCCTGAATGTATTTCAGCGACGATACTCTGACAATAAGCGCTATTTATTCTGTGGCTATTATCATTAGTAGTGTCAGCGTCAGACTTGCTTAATCCGGTCCAAATATCTATATCTGTCAGGTAATCATTGGCATGAATGGCAATCGCTAAAGTATCCCATACCGTCACCTTATCATCACCTTGACCATACACTAAAACGGGCACTTTACCCGTTGGCGCGTGCTCGTCAAGAATTTGTTTAGATGACGGATGAAGCAACTCGATCAGATGCTCATCAAAATCAATGTCGAATGCCTTTAGCAATAACCAAGCACGAAGTGACCACGATGAGTAGTTTTTGTTGCCGATGATTAGTAGGGGTGTTTGCATAATAAAATCCTTTTAAGCGGTATTAAGTAGAGTTTTATTATGTCTTTAATATTGAAAATTGACCAGTCTATCATTCAAGTAATAATTGAAAAAAACGCCCATCCAAATGTTGGACGGGCGCAATTATTAATATTCTGCAATGATTGTCTTGATGCATCAATCAACGAATTAGTCGTCTAACAAATCCATTTGCTTGGCTGCTTCATAGATACCGTTTGAGCGGTTACCGGTACGGCAGAATATCAGCATTGGCTGTTCAGCTTGATTAAAAAAGTCAGCAAACGTTTCGACATGCGTTTGATTTAGCTCATTACCAGCAAAAGAAATCTCTTTATAAGCAAGTCCTGCTTCTTTCGCAGCGGCTTCAATATCAGCGCTGGTCGGTTGATTTGGTTCTTCACCATCTGGACGGTTATTGATGATGGTTTTGAAGCCGTTTTCAGCAATCATCGGTACTTGGTCAGGGGTGATTTGTCCAGTAAAACTAACTTGATGGCTCATAGGAGCTCCTTGTTATTTTTTATATGAGAGAGTGACATGTTTGGTCTGTAACGACTGTACTAAGCTTAAGCTGAATGCGCAAAATTCTAAAGATGAGCTATGTAAACATCGTAACAGTCTTTATAAATGCAACAATGTTATAGCAGACCTTGCATTAAGGCACTTTGATACAGCAGTTTGGCGCGTGCACCAGTACCACAGAACATAAGTATGGGTTTGGGCATAGAGTGATAAAAATCGGCAAACTGTTCGACAGTCAGCATGCTTAAGCGCTCATCATCAAATGGTAGGTGATGATAGGTCAAATTTGCGTTTGCAGTTGCACTGGCAAAGTCATAGCTATTCGGCTGCGTTTCTGTCTCAGCATCAGGACGAATATTGAGCACAGAGCGGTAGCCAAGCTCAGCAATTTTGAGACATTGGCTTGGATAGATTTGCTTATAAATAGTGATGTTATCGGTCATAAGTTGCTTCGGTTACGGATATAAAAAGGTATTTGAAGATAGAGGGATGGCTAGGTGCCGCTTCTCTATAGTATGTTTGATGACTAGCATAACACAGCTTTTATCATAGCTATATCTTGCCACAGACAATAATGGCTATTGATTTAACCTATAAGCGTTGGTTCATATATCCTTTAGCGCATCTACTGCATCCATTGTACTTAAATAAACGTGTCCTGAGAGGTCGGTGATCACAGGGGTATTTTCAATGATATCCATGACAGGCCCTTTAATGAAGCTAAAATTTAGGTGCTTATCCTGAATAAGTAGCTCTTTATTTAGGCTGATGAGCATCTCTTGTCCAGTCAGATCAATGTGATTGACGGCTGACATGATAAGGACAATCTCGTATGCTTGCGGGTATTGCTGAGTGGCGTGTATCACGCGGCGGTGCACGGATTCACTATTACCAAAAAACAAGCTTTCATCGACACGCAACATTAATAAGTGACTAAACGTCAGAACATCATGACGATTGATATTGCGAAAATGCCCCGTGCCAGCTAACTGTCCGACGATGGCCACATGCGGTTTGCTCGATTGCCAAATCAGGCTAGCAAACGACACCATAAGACCAATGACCAAGCCTGTATTTAGCCCAAATATCAGCACACCTACAAATGCCGCCATAAAGCTGGCCGCATCTAGACGGTCACGTTGCCATGCTGACTTCAGTGTCGTGATATCGATTAGACTGATAATAGAGGCCATGATGGTTGCGCCTAATATCGCATAGGGCAGTGGCGCTAGTGCGTTGCCAAAAGCAATCAAAGCAGCAATCATCACCATCACTGTTACCAAACTGGCAACAGGTGTTTTGGCGCCTGAGTCGGCATTGATAGCAGTACGTGAAAATCCACCAGCGACTGCAAAGCTTTGAAAGAAACCACCAGCAATATTGGCAAACCCAAGTCCAGTCAGTTCGCGGTTGGCATTGAAGCTCTCACCGCGCAGACGGGCATAATTGCTAGCGACTGAACTGCTTGAGACAAATACAATCAGCGCCATCAGCCCCGCGCTAGGTAATAGGTTGAGGGCGACATCAAAGTTGGGTACATAGGGAAAGGTAAAGGTCGGTAGCCCTTGCGGAATACTACCAATCGTTGCGACACCGTTTGTGGTCCAATGTAAGCTCATACTCATGACAATCGCAATGCCGAGTAGGATAAGGGGAAACAAACGCTCTGCCCATTTGGCGTAGATAGATGGCAACCAAGATTGCCATACCCATTG
This sequence comes from Psychrobacter sp. TPE 89C, assembly GCF_055522395.1. NCBI lineage: Bacteria > Pseudomonadati > Pseudomonadota > Gammaproteobacteria > Moraxellales > Moraxellaceae > Psychrobacter > Psychrobacter sp. TPE 89C. The sequence goes on along the minus strand of NZ_JBVFXW010000004.1, from coordinate 7,205 downwards.
ACTGCCGTAACGATTGGCAACCAAAAGCGCAAAAGCGATCATACCAATGAGTAGTGTGAGTGGATGCAGCTGGCGGGCATACAATTGCATACTGGACAAATAACCGAACAAGCCATTTCCCGCTATGGGAATAGCCGTTAAGTATTTCAGCTGACTGATAAAGATAAGCACCGCGGCACCACTGATAAAACCAGCAGAAACCCCGCGACTGATAAACTGCATGATCCAGCCAAGCTTTAGCCACCCAGCTAACGATAACATCGCCCCAACCATCAATGATAACAAGCTGGCCATCAACACATACTGTTGAGCGCCTTCTGCTGCATAAGGATGCAGACTACTGGCGGTCATAATCGCAGTGATAGCGACAGGCCCCACTGCTTGAATATTGCTCGAGCCTATCCATGCATAGACCATGACGGGTACGATAGCGGCGTATAAGCCATATACAGGTGGCAGACCTGCTAGCACCGCATAGCCTAAGCTTTGCGGAATCACGAGCACACCAACGACCAATCCTGCGATGACGTCAGTCGGCAGCGCAGATAGCTTGTATTGACGTAACCAAGCGGGAATTAGACGAGTGGCAAGAGAAAGCATAGCAATACGTCATCATGATAAAAAAGTTAGAGTGTGTTGAACGTTATTACAGCCGATTCTTAAGCGGATAATCTATCCGTCTGTTTTGGCACAAAAGCGTTGGTAAAGGAGATCTAGAACCGCTAAAGCATCGTCACTGGCAATACTATAGTAGATTTGCTTGCCTTCACGGCGTGTCGAGACCAGCTCGTCTTTACGTAGGATACCCAATTGCTGTGACAAGCTTGGTTGTCCAACACCGACTAAGCTTTCAAGCTCACTGACGCAATACTCTCCTTGAGTCAGCTGACATAGCAGTAACAGGCGATCAGGATGCGAGAGTGACTTTAATAGCTGGCTGGCTTGCATCGAAGCTTGTTTCATTTGCTCAGCAAGGTCTTTAGGTGCAGACTCTGTCTCACTAGGTGATATAGGGTCGCTCGGGATAGTAGTAGATGTGCTCAATGCTGAAGGTTTCAGAGCGAGCTCCTTATATTAAGTATAAATAGTAGGGTATAACATTTATAGATAAACGTGATTAATTATCAATGATACATGAGTCTTTATCAAGTTATATTTATTTACATTATATAAATTTATAAAATGTATAATAACTGCTATGTTAGTATGCACAGTCAATTGATATGTCGCTGCAGATACGAGAGCTGAGCGCATATTATACTTAAGAATTTATTAAAAACTAAAATATTCATAGAAATACAAAGAGGCAGCCATGCAAGTCCATTCATTCTTACATAGCGATACAGAGACCTATACTCACGTACTGGCAGATGTCCAGAAGCAAGTATGTGCCATCGTTGATCCCGTATTAGACTTTGATGCCAAGTCAGGACGTACTGGCACTACGAGTGTCGATGAGGTGATTGAGTTTGTCCGTGAGCATGGCTGGGGGCTGGTCTATATTATAGAAACCCATGCCCATGCCGATCATATCTCAGGGGCTGCACACGTCAAAGAGTTGCTAGGTGGTCAGCTCGTCATAGGGCAGCATATCACCGAAGTACAAAAAATATTCAAGCAAATATTTAATTTCGATACCAGTTTTCGCACGGATGCCAGTCAGTTTGATATTTTGACAGATGATGGCGAGACTTTGGCGCTTGGCGATATTACTATTACGGTCATGTATGTGCCAGGTCACACGCGAGCTGACATGGCGTATGTTGCTGCTGATGATGAAAAGACAGTGGTCTTCGTCGGAGATACTTTGTTTGCACCAGATGTGGGTACGGCTCGCTGCGATTTCCCCGGTGGCGATGCCAAAACCTTGTATCATTCAATCAAAAGGCTGCTGGCACTCCCTGAAGATACGATGATGTATCTGTGTCATGATTATCCAAGCAAGGGTCGAAAACACTGTCCAAGCACTACTGTGGCAGCGCAAAAACTGGGTAATATACATGTGAAAGAGGGGATCAATGAAGCCGAGTTTGTAGAAATGCGTGAGCGCCGTGATGCTACGCTTGATATGCCGCGCTTAATTATTCCTTCGGTACAAGTTAATATTGATGCAGGTCATTTCCCAGAGCCGGAAGACAATGGTATTCGTTATCTGAAAGTACCGATTAATGCGCTCGGTAAATAAAAAACGTGTAATAAGTGAAAGTTGTCATCCCGTGCAGCACGATGCAAGTATCGTATGCTAGATATCTATAATAATGCTAATCTGTAGATGGTCCGCTATGTAGAAGCTCGGTATAGCTACCTGCAAACGCTAAGTTCGGCGATAACTGGAGAGAGCAATGAACCCTTACGAACGTTATGTATTGCCCAAGCTGATCGATGTCGCTTGTAGTGCGGGTAATGTGATGAAAGCGCGGTCTAAAATTGTTCCTCAAGCACTAGGTGAAGTACTCGAAGTTGGAATTGGTAGCGGTTTGAATCTACAGTTTTATGATGCCAAACGAGTCTCTTCTATTGTTGGTATCGACCCAGCGGCTCAGATGCATACACTCGCACGTAAGCGGGCGAGTGACATTAGCATTCCAGTTGAAGTGATAGCCGTGGATGTTCAAGGCATTCACGCTGATACGGATCGATTTGATACGATTGTGATGACCTTTACCTTATGTAGTATCGACGATCCGGTATCGGCACTTCAAGAAATGGCACGAGTGCTAAAACCTGATGGTCGCTTGTTATTTTGTGAGCATGGATTAGCACCAGATCTTTCTGTCGAGCGTTGGCAGCATCGATTGACACCATTTTGGAAACCTATAGCAGGAGGGTGTCATTTAGATCGCGATATCCCAGCACTGATTAGAGCAGGTGGTTTTGCCATCGATGAGTTAAGCCAAGCATACTTGCCAGGTCCACGACCGATGAGCTACGTGTATAGTGGTGTGGCAAAGCAAGTGCTGTAGAGAATGACTATAAACCATCATCACAAAGTTGCTTGTATAATCAATCTATCCAAGCCGAACTGTTAAGACAATAAAATAATTAGAATAGGAATCAAATCATGAATGAGCAAAACTTCTATCTAGTCTGCCCACATTGCCACGCGACCAACCGCGTACCAGCAGTCAGATTAGGTGCTGAACCAAAATGCGGTAAATGTGGCCAGCCACTACTGACGGCTAGCCCTCACGAGTTGAATGCGCAAACGGTCAGCAAGTTCATTCAAAAGAATGAGGTATTGACCATCGTTGATTTTTGGGCAAGTTGGTGCCAGCCTTGTATTATGATGGCGCCGCAATTCAAAGTGGCTGCCAGTCAGTTGCCGCAAGTAGTTTTTGCAAAGATACAAACGGATAAATACGAGCAAGCAGCAGCCCCTTATAACATCCGTAGTTTGCCGACTATGGTTGCCTTTAGAGGCGGTAAAGAAATCGCGCGGCAGTCAGGAGCGCTGCCTAGTGACCAAATTATCCAGTGGGTACGAAGCTTAAGTGTTTAAGCGACAAATCAGACCTCGCTCCTGATGATTAGTCATAAAAAAGCCAATACGTTGATTGCGTATTGGCTTTTTTAATCACTACAGTCGTCTAACGCTATGGACACTCGAAGCTATCGAATATAGCTCATCTTATTTAAATGCTACTCACCATAAATTTTGATACCGTTGACGAAGCTACAGCGTTGAATACGTGCAGATTGCACAATCGCATCACTCTCGCCATAGAGGCGTGATAACTTGGCATCGCGTGCTTGAATACTGTTGCTTTTGCCAAGACCAAAACTGATATTAGGAGAGATACCCCAACGTCCTGCAGAAATCCCAACCCCGACACCAGAGGCCGATAAGCTTGACTGCTCGTTACGTGCTGCGTCTACATAGCGATTGACACGGTTGTACTCTTGGCTGAGTGCTTGGCAATCATAGCTTTGATAGGTGCTTGGCGGCACATACTGTGGTGTGATATTGCCTGTAGAAGCACAGCCTGAGAGCCCTAAAATACCAGCTGTGGCTAGTAACGTCGCTGTAGTAAGAGTTTTCATAGTGGCTCCATTAGGCTGAATTATTGTCTTTGTATGTATTCAAGATAGCAAAAATAATGTGATTAAGATATTGAAAGTCCATCGATTATCCAATATTTTGCCTCTGAGTAGTCTTGCTATATGTGCAACTTTAATACGGCAGACGGATCAAAATAAGTTGCCAGGCTTTGTAAAGGCCAGTACCACAATACCAAGATACGCGATACCCGCAATGACAATCCCCGTTTTTCTTTGGGCAGGTGTTGCATGATTCTTGAATGCTTTTACACTAGCGCTAATAGCAGTGAAGAGCAAAATTATTTTGGCGAATGCCCATTGGACAGGGGCATTGACACTCATGAGCTGCATGAGCATCACTGCGCCTGATACGATAATGAGTGCATATAGAATATGAGACGCTATCTTCACCGCACGTGGCGCTCGTCTATTAGAGCTTAATACCAAATAACTCTGGTATATAAATACCACAATGATCAGTAATGCCATTAGCATATGTAAATGTTTCATTGAATATGGTTTTCCTTAAATTTGCATTGGTCAGCTTGTTTGTAGCATTCAATTATTATATGAACACATGCGATCTGAATAACAACATTCTAAGCTTTGTTTTGTCCAGCGCATAACGGGCTATCAGGGCTTTGGCCTTGCCATTCGACAGGAGTATAAGCGTGAATAGCTAGAGCATGTACTTGACCACCTTGTGAGGTCAATAGTGCATTAACCAATCCATATACGAGCTGATGGCGTGCAACCAAGCGTTTACCTTCAAAAGCATCACTGACAATAGTAAGCTTAAAATGGCTCTCTTTACCATCGAAATAACCAGCATGATTCATTGATTCATTGACCAGTTCTAAATGTTGTGACTGCAAAGCTTGTAGCTCCGCATTAAGCGCATCAGCAATCGGTGTGGTAGTCATAACAATCCTTCCATATGTTTTGCTTAATAATATTTTGCTTAATAATATTTAGCAATGTGTAGATTATATATTGCGGGCATTATAGCAGACACAATTATCTAGACTGAGTGCTCTTGAAATGCATAGGCAAATCAATCGTTCTCAATTGTTATCCATAGGGCTAAAAAATATAACCATCAGTAATAACGCGATTAATAGCGATACGCTCAATTGCCAAACTCAATAGCCATTGTCATTTCTTACTAAAAATGAAAAGAGCAGAGCACAATACTTCATGTGCACTCTGCTCTTATAATCTATAAATATTGGCTCAAAACGTGACATCTACCAATAAGTTTTGATTAACGGCGGGCTTGTTGATACAGCGGCGTTACTTTAGGCATTAATGCCTGTAATTGAGAAATACGACTGCTGCTAGATGGGTGAGTGCTTAAGAATTGTGGTGGCTCACCTTCGCTTGCCTTCTGCATTTTTTGCCATAAGCTAACTGCTGCCTGTGGGTTGTAGCCTGCACGTGCCATCAGCTCAAGACCAATTTGGTCAGCTTCAGACTCTTGAGTACGACTATGGGGTAGGCTCAAACCTAAATTGCCAGCAGTACCTGCCAACTCAGCCTGTCCTTGTGATAAGCCAAATATGCTAGCAGCCACACCGATACTTGTTTGCGTTGCATATTCACGCGACAGACGCTCACGTGAGTGTTCACGTAGCGCATGCGACATCTCATGCCCCATAATCGCTGCAATCTCATCGTCAGTCAGGCTCAAGCGGTCGATAATACCTGAATAAAACATAATCTTACCACCAGGTACAACAAAAGCATTCAGTTCATCAGATTGGATAGTATGCACTTCCCAGTCCCACGCTGCCGCATCTGTACGGTAAGTGCCAACCTGACCGATTAAACGATTAGCAATAATCTTTAGGCGATTAAGCTGAGCTGTATTTTTGTCCAGTACGCCCTTTGATTTGGCTTCTTTCAGTGTATTCGCGTAGCTTTCCGCTGATAACTGAAGGACTTGCTCACTAGAAACTAACAGCAGCTGCTGACGGTTGACACCAACGGCACCCGTGTTGGTCGTGCTAGTACAGCCTACTAAAGTCAGTGTGGACAGTGACACTGCCATCACGGTAGTGGTCAGTAGCTTTTTCATAAAAATATCCTCGCTGTAAATGATAAAAGTAAAAGTTGTACAAAGTATATATCTATAAAATAGGTCAAATGATAATTCTTGGCTAATATGTGGACAGCACTTATTACTCTATTTATCTGTCTTAATAGTAAAATTTTACCCGAACCAGCATTGCCCATAAGTATAATAATGTTAATAGCCTAAAACCAATGTAGAAACAGTAACAACACAGCGTATGATTGTAAGTGGCGTATCATCAAACATCACTTGCTCTGCTACTATATCAACTTTGCTATACGTATTATCTCTACTTGATTGGTTTGTATCACACACCTTGAGTTTTGACAGTTATCGTATGTATTAGAGTGGAAAATATTTTTGAGGTTTATTTATAGAATAACGTAGCGATGCACTACGAAAATAGCAGTTTGGCTGATGGGCATAGACGCGATTAAACATAGTTCATGATAACGGTACATAATATTTTCATCATTAGTGAAAATAATGATTACTTCAGTAAATGAGATACTTATTATTAAATCAATTACTTATAGGTAGACTCTCTAGAAATAAAGGCTTAAAGTGAAAATATTGGAAATAAATATGAAAAAGGTGTTGACACACTCAGGAATTTTGATAGAATAGCCAGCCTATCGAGACGGAGTTGTTGTTAACAACACTACAATTCGATAATCAGCGGGAATAGCTCAGTGGTAGAGCATAACCTTGCCAAGGTTGGGGTCGAGAGTTCGAATCTCTTTTCCCGCTCCAAATATGGCTTGAAAAAGCACTAAATCCTCACTTCTTATCATAAGAAGTGAGGATTTTTTTATGGATAAAATTTGGTCGAAACTAATCATAGATAACCACTCATTCGCACCCAAAGAGTCTGGCCGATGAACCAGTAGAAGTACGGAGTACTAATAAAAAGCCAGCAACCAGTCACGAGCATGGCCACAGACGAAACCAGTAAACCCTTAAATATCTTAAACCAACCTGCATCATAAGGGCGCATCATGCCTCCAAGAATCCTCACCCATATTTCCCCTCAGCAAGCCTTCATCATATCAGCCATCGTCATCGCCATCATGGGTGTTACCATGATCGGCTT